>NZ_BAABRU010000019.1 GCF_039545135.1 Herpetosiphon gulosus
CCTGTGGATTCTACCACCATCGCCAGTTTTTGTCAAATTAGCGTGTGTGGGTGAGTGCAGCAGGTTGGTGTGTCGTGACTGGCGAAACCAGGCATGCGTTGACAGCTCGGGGATTCTACCGCAGATTGTGACCCTTGTCAAATCCCACGAACCTGACCGAAACCACGAAGGTCGCGAAGCAGCGTTTTTAGCCACGAAAGACACAAATGACACGCATGCTTACTATTGTAGCTACCGATTGACCCAGATGGTGATGATTATGCTGCTGTTCCTAACGTGCCGACCTCCATTCCCGCAGCCCCTACTGATCCCTGACCCCTGAATCCTAGTCCCTACTCTTTTGATTTTCGCCTTTCACTCAGGCCATACTGCTTTGACCAATGCTGGCAAAATAATACCGCTTGCCCCACGTAAACAGCACTCAAAGGTATCGGAGAGATAGGTTTGATCAGTATTAACTTCGATGCCATAGGCTCCATGTTCGATTGCGGTTACGGGCAAAGTGGCGGCTGGTGGCACTAAGCCCGATGTGCCAATCGAAAAAACCACATCGGCTTGAATACAGGCAGCTTTGGCATGATTAAAAGTTTTGGTGGGTAAAACTTCACCAAACCAGACAATATCAGGCCGCAACAAGGCTTGGCAACGTGGACAGCGCGGCACGCCAACCTCATCATCGGGCAACCATGCCGATTGTTCAATGACGACATGTTCTTTAGAGCACTTGACTCGATCAATGTTGCCATGCAGTTCTAAAACGTTCGGCGAGCCAGCTCGTTGATGCAAACTATCAACATTTTGGGTAATCAAGGTCAAATGTGGCACATGCTTAGCCATCTTGGCCAACGCATAATGGCCTGCATTCGGGCTGGCTTGCGCGACTAAATCACGCCGATAGGCATACCAATCCCAAACTAGCTTAGGATTACGCTCGAATGCTTCGGGCGTTGCCAAATCTTCGGGTTTCATGCGCGACCAAAAGCCAGTTTGGGCATCGCGAAACGTTGGAATCCCACTTTCTGCCGAGATTCCAGCCCCAGTCAAAATCGCGATTCGCTCGGCCTGGCGCAAACGTTGTAAAAGCTCTTCGGGAAATTTGGCCATCACCAACTCCTCTCTAAATCAAATCAATTACTCAAGCACAGCCACTAATTGCGGCAATAGTTCAGCTAGTTTTCCATGGAAGGCATGATCGGTAAAAAAGCCAAAGGTCGAGGGCTGACGGTTAATTTCAATCACGGTTGCCCCATTACGTTTGGCATGCAGCGGCAACGAAGCAGCAGGCTGCACCACTGAATCAGTGCCAATACACAAAAAAACATCGCACATGGTCGCTTGATCAGCTTCGCGCAAGCGTTCGCGCGGCACACCTTCGCCATACAACACCACATCGGGGCGCAGATAGCCGCCAGTCCGCGGGCAGCGTGGTGGAATTTCGGTTTCATCCCATGAATCCACCATGCCGCCATCTTCATAGGAGCGCATTCGCGCCAAATTGCCATGCAGTTCGATCAATTCGCGGCTGCCTGCTCGCCAATGCAGTCCATCAGTGGCTTGGGTGATCAGTTTAAATTTTGGCATAAGTTGCTCTAAATCCACCAAAGCATAATGAGCTGCGCTCGGTTGAGCTGCCTCAGCCAAACCACGCCGATAGGCAAACCATTCCCAAACCAGCCGTGGATTGCGCAAAAAGGCCTCAACCGTCGCCAATTCTTGCGGCTCGTAGCCTGCCCAGCGTGAATCGAGTCGCTGGGCCTCACGAAAACTTGGAATCCCACATTCTTGAGCTAAACCCCCGCCTGTCAGCACCGTAATTGATTGGGCATTGCGTAAGCGTTGCAACAAAACGTCTGGCAAATCGAACACGCTCAAGGGGTTTCCTCCTGCTGCAAAAGATCACGCGAAATCCAGCCGGTCATCGCTTGACCATCTTTTTCAAAGACAATATTGATCCAGACAATTCCACCTTGGGTCACAATCGCATTGGGGTCGGGCGCAACCACGCGGGTGTTGGCCGGAATTGCCATAATGATGTTGCTGCCATCGCTCTTGTATTCGGCAGTTGTGCGGACATTACTTTCTTGCAAGGTTTTGAACACCAATTCACCAACGGTTGTCGGCAAATCTGGCTCATCTGGCTGAACGGTTGGCTGGGGCTTGGCAATATTCAAACTATCAATCCAGCCTGTAATGCGCCGACCTTGATAATCGTCAATTTCAATTTTAGCCCAACCATTGCTGGTCAAGTTGGTCGCTGGATCGCGAATTACCACTTCGGTGTTACGCGGCAAGCTCACCACTAAGGCGCTATTGCGATCTTGGTTGGTATACACTGGCGTATTATCTTGGATGATGATATAGGTTTCGTTTTGTTGGCCAGGTAGCAAATTACAGGCCCAAGTTGGAATGCGCTCGCAAGCCCAGGTTTTGGCCGCCCCGCCAACTAGCCAATTACGGCCAAAGGTAAAGCCCCAAACACAGCCAATCACCAATAATGTGATTAAGCCCAAACCAAAGGCCCGTCGCCAAATAAAATTCAAGCAGCCACGGCGATAGGTTTCACGCCGAATTTCGCTGCGCAATTCGCTGCGCAATTCTTCGCGGCTAATGCCTTGTTGAACTGGCGGCGCTGGTTGCGGCGCATAATATTGCGGCGGTGGTTGTTGCACTGCTTGTTGCTGCATTGGCGGCGGTGCTTGGCGCGGTGGCATCATCGGCTTAGGCGGCGCAACATTCCAATTGGGTGCAGCGCTAGCCGAAGGCGATTGCTGTGGTGGCGGCGTGGGCGTTGGTTGGGTTCGGCGTTGAGCTAAATTTTGACGCATATCACGCATGGTGTCGCGCAAAGCTGGCAATGGCCGCACTAATTGCTTGGTTGGAGCATCAGCCGCAGAATCAACCGCCGCTAAATCACGGGCCAACGCCGCAACCGTGGCCGTGCGTTGATCGGGGTCAGCCGCTGTTGCGACTTGGAGCGCTGCCACCAACGAAGGCAAAAAGCCATTAACCTGTTGATAGATCGATGGCATGTCTTTGGCATTGGGGTCGGGCGTGATACCTGTCAACAATTCGTAGCCCAATAAGCCAAGGCTATAAACAATCGAACGCTCATCGGGCGCAGCACCTTTGAGCCGCTCTGGCGCACGATACAATTGCATATCGCTGCGTAATTCTTCGTTATTCAGCCACCACGGCTCGATCAACACCGCCCGATCGCTACTAGTGAGCAAAATCGAGCGCGAGTCAATTGGCGGGGTCGGAGTTTGGGTGTTAATCGTAATCGCCACCGCCCCAACTACTTGGCGCAGCACTTCCAAGGCCCGTTCCGCCGCTAATGGCAGCCGATCGCGCAATAAATCGCCATCGACATCTTCGGTGATCATATACGGGCGATTCCCGACCTCGCCATTATCATAGACATCGAGTAAGCCTGGATGAGTACGTTTGGCGAGGCCTTGAGCCTCATCATTAAAACGCTTGCGTAATTGCGCATTCTCCAACAAGTCGGGGCGTAGCAGATGGACTAAAACTGAACGACTCAGCCGTTCGTCGGTTGCCCGAAACACCAATGCCAAGCGATTTTCGCCCAAACGGGCTTGCACCCGATAACGGTTATGTAGTAATGGTGTTGAAGGAGCAGAAGGTTGCGTCATAAATTACATTCACCTTGCAACGCCGAGCAAATCTCGACACTACGCCAAGGGCTACGGTTTGACCGCAATAACTAACTCATAAGCATCAGCTTGCCAAGGCCGAATTTCACAATCGCAGCAGCCAAAACTTTGTAACAATTGCTGCAATTGCTGGGCTGTCCAAGCCTTGCCTGGCAACCAACGGGCATGCCGTGGAGTCCAAGTGCTGATGATTAATGTGCCTTCTGGTTGTAAAACCCGCCACATCTCAGCAATGGCCCGCCGTGGACGGGGAAAATATTCCAAAGCTTCTAAACATGTTACCACGCCAAAACTTTGGTCAGGCCAGCGTTGCAAATTATCGCCGCTGCCTTCGTGCCATTGAATCCGTTCGGTAACTTTGGCGTGTTGGGCTTTGATTTGGGCCTGTGCCAACATCGCCGCCGTCAGATCAAGCCCATGAATCGCCCCATGAAACCAGGTTTCTTGGGCCAGCAACAGTGGAACGCGGCCTGTGCCAGTGCCAACATCAAGGGTCGCCGCATACGGCATGGCCATCAGCGCAACCCGCAACGGCCCACCAAGGTGAACCTCGTCGTGGATTGTAACATTGCTACGCACACGATCATAAATCGATGCACCACGGCTGTAAATCCAGCGCACCACACCTCGGCCAAAATAGCTGCCTTCGCCAATAATAATCAGCCAATACAGCAGCCCAAGGCCCACTACCACACTACTGAGCAGCCAAATCCAGATCATAGGCCGATTATAGCATAGCCCTCTTGTCGCTAGCAGTGTTCGCCGTCTATAATTCAGGTATTGGGCAAACAACCAGCGATGGTCGCAACGAAGCGACTAAGGAGCATGTATGCACGAACTTGCTAGCCACTTCGCAGCTTTTCGCCGTCAGATTGTTGGTATTGATCAG
This sequence comes from Herpetosiphon gulosus, assembly GCF_039545135.1. Classification (NCBI taxonomy): domain Bacteria; kingdom Bacillati; phylum Chloroflexota; class Chloroflexia; order Herpetosiphonales; family Herpetosiphonaceae; genus Herpetosiphon; species Herpetosiphon gulosus. Next base: position 4,564 of record NZ_BAABRU010000019.1, read on the forward strand.
CATTTTATGACACCTTATGGCTCGCTGCCAATAGTTTATGCCGATTGGACAGCAAGTGGGCGTTTATATGCGCCAATCGAGTTGCAAATGCTGAATGTGTTTGGGCCGTTTGTCGGCAATACCCACTCCGAATCGAATATCACTGGCACCTCGATGACCGAAGCCTATCATTTTGCCCAACGTTTAATCAAGCAGCATGTCAACGCCACCAACGATGATGTATTGATTTTGGCTGGCTCAGGCATGACCGCTGTGGTCAATAAATTTCAGCGCATTTTGGGTTTGCGTATGCCCGAACAATGGGCCGAGCAGATTAAGTTCTCGAAAAATGAGCGGCCTGTGGTGTTCATCTCGCATATGGAGCATCACTCCAACCATACCTCATGGCTCGAAACGATCGCCGAGGTCGTGGTTGTGCCGCCCGATGATCAAGGGCTAATCGATCCCGCTAATTTGGATGCTTTGCTGCCTGCCTATGCTGAACGCAGCGTTAAAATCGGCGCATTCACCGCTTGCTCGAATGTGACTGGCGTGCGCACGCCCTACCACGAGTTGGCGCGGGTGATGCATGCACACGGCGGAGTTTGCTTTATTGATTTTGCGGCTTCAGCGCCCTATGTTGAAATTGATATGCACCCAGCCGACTCAACCGCCGCGCTTGATGCGATTTATTTCTCGCCCCATAAATGTTTGGGTGGGCCGGCCACACCTGGGGTATTGATTTTTAGCAGCAAGCTCTACCATAATCGGGTTCCCGATCAGCCTGGTGGTGGCACGGTCAATTGGACTAACCCATGGATGGGCCATAGTTTTGTCAGCGATATCGAAGCGCGGGAAGATGGTGGTACTCCCGCTTTTTTGCAAACGATCAAGGCGGCGCTGGCCTTCCAACTTAAGCAAACCATGGGCGTTGAGCAGATCGAAGCCCGCGAAGCCCAATTGACCAAACGTTTATTCCAAGGTTTGCGTTCAATCGATGGCATTCATATTCTGGCCGATCATTTGGAACAAAGGCAAGGGATCTTTTCGTTCTATATTGAGAATTTGCACTACAACTTGATTGTACAATTGCTGAATGATCGTTTTGGGGTGCAGGTGCGTGGCGGATGTTCCTGCGCTGGAACCTATGGCCACTATTTATTGCACGTCGATCCCCAGCGTTCCAAACGAATCACCGATTTAATTGATCAAGGCGATTTATCGGATAAACCTGGCTGGGTGCGGCTTTCGATCCACCCAACCACGACCGATCACGAGGCCGAATATTTGATCGATGCGCTGAATCAAGTAGTGAGCAATGGCTCAGCGTGGGCCGAAGATTATCAATATTCGAATAAAACCAATGAATGGCGGCATCGCCGACCAATTCCGCAGGATATAGGAGCGTGGTTTCAGTGTTGCGATTTGGTCGAGCATTAATTGAATTTGGGCGGGGCTTAGTTGGTTGGCTGGGGCTACTCAATTTGCTGAGTGCGCTCGTCAACCTGCCCAACCTTGGCTGGCTAGCTCAACGTCGCCGCGATGGCCTACTTGGCGCATTGCTGGCAGTTTGGGGCTGGCGCGGTGGGCGTTGGCGCTGGCTTAGTTTTTGGTTAGCCGTGCCAATTCAATTAGCGCTGGCTTCGTTGCGCAGCTTGTGGCATAACCCGCTGCGCCAATTTATGGCTGGCTCAACAATTTGCCAGCCAATTCAAATTATGCTCGATTCTGGCGAGCATGTGCCAGGCTTGTGGTATGCCAAATCGCACACCAACACGGCAATTCTCTATTTGCATGGCGCTGGCAACGACAAAACCCGCTATGCAACGCGGACCATCGAGCAGTTGCAACAAGCGGGTTTTAGCGTGCTAGCAATCGATCTAGCGGGCCAAGGCGAAAATCCGCGCATGCTCGATGTGCCCGATAGCAACACCGATGTAGCAGCGGCGGTCGCGTGGTTGCGCCAATATGCCGACCATGTTGTGGTAGTAGCCGTCAGTTTGGGCGGCTGTATCGGAGCACGGGCAATTGCCGATGGTGTAGCAGTTGATGGCTTGGTGATTATTGGTGCGCCAGTTGCACTCGATCTCAACAGCAATCATTATATTCGCAGCGAACTACGGGCTTTGTTGCGCCCGCAATTTTGGCAATACCCCGACCGCATGAGCTTGTTTCAACTGTGGCAGCAATGGCAAGCGCCGCCAATGCGCATCGCCATGGGCTTTAACCAACTTTTCCCAACGCTTAATTTGGCCGATTCGCTCAGCCGTATTCGTGCCCCAATCTTGCTAGTCTATGGTCAACGCGACCGAATCGCACCCTATCAGGCAGTTTTGAGCAACTTGGCGACCATTCCCGACGTAACCTTACAACTGATGCCTGAACACAGCCATCTGACTTTGCCGATGGAAACTTTTCCGCTAACCGCAGTCACAACTTGGATTCATGAGAGAATTGAGTCGAGTGAAGGAGCAATTCATGTTTGATCTAGAAGTCTGGCGAGCCGATATTCTGCAACGCTTGCGCCGTTTTGTGCGAGCACCGCAAACCGAAATGGGCATTTATGGCACTGAACGCCTAACCTACTATCTGACTAGTTTGGTACTTGAGCCGTTTTTTCAGGCCTTTACCAACCAACCATTACGCGCCGTTGTCACACTGGCCAATGTCACCCAAACTGCTGGCACCAGTTTTCTGATTCATAACGCCAATACTCTGCGCTATAGCCAGCAACTACTGTGGAGCGAATTTGAGCATTCGCCAGCCTTGCGCTTGGTAATCGAGCAAATTCTGCTCAAGCTCGATGTGATTGAGCATCTGTTACACACGCTCGATGATGCCGAAGCCCACTGGTTGCGCCAAAGCCTGAGCGATGAGATTGAGCCATATCGGCGCAACGGCGAATTAACTGAATTGCGCCATGCCCTGAATGAAATTCCATGGCAAACCCGCTATAGCACCGTGCGTTCGCTGCAAACCCGCCGTGGTCACTACACGGGCAGCGATTGGCAATTAATCGAGCAAGCATTAAGCGATCGGGTGGCGATGGTTCGCGCAGCGGGAGCACGCCAACTAGGCCGTGCCCAAAGCAATTTGGCTGGACATCTACGTGAGCGGCTGTTTCATGTGGCCTTGTATGATCGCGATTTAGGAGCGCGATATGCTGCGGCTCGTTCGATTGGCACCTTGCGCAACCAATTAATCGATGGCCTGAGCCGCGAATTGCTCACCACCGCCTTGTTTCATGATGATAGTTTTGTACGTTCGGCAGCATGTTTGGTGCTTGGGCAACTCGGCAGTGCCATGGTTACGCCCAGCATTTTGGATAGCCTAATCAGCGTTTTGCAGGATGCCGACCCCTACGCCCGCGAAGCTGCTGCTAACGCCTTTGCAGCAATGGGTCATGCTGCGGCAACTGCCGAAGTCTTGGCAGCCTTACGAACAGCGGTTTTAGATAGCGACCAATATGTCCATGAAGCGGCATTAGGCGCAATTACTGCGCTTAAGGATTAAACAGCAACCGAAATAAGATGATCACATGAGACTTTTAGTCGCACTTTTGAGACTTTAGGCTAAGCACTTCTTGCTATGCTAATTCCACATTCAAATGGAATCAACCATAGTACGAGGAGTGTACAAGGATGGCACATCGATTATTCAAACAAGCATGGCGCGGATCACTCGTTGCAGCCCTACTGCTCACAATTCCAATCGCAGGTCATGCCCAAGTTAGCCAACCTTCGCTTGAATCAAGCGATCAAGAAGCCGCTGATTTTGATTACGCCAACTATGCCCAACACTTTCAAGTAACATCAGCAATTGCCGCTCAACGCTTTCGAATTCAGGCCGCAGCAGGTGATCTTGAGGCCGTGTTGCGCCGTAACGAATCGGCAATATTTGCGGGATTATGGATCGAACATGCCCCAACATTTCGGGTAATCGTTCAATTTACCAGTGCCGGAAGCCAAACCCTTAGTCCATATCTAACCGATCCCGAGTTGGCTGCGGTCGTTGAAGTTCGCACCGCAACCCAGACCGTCAATGGATTAGAACAAGATCAAGCAACAACACGAGCAGCAATCAACAATTTGGGGGTTAATCACGATTCTGATATTGTGATTCAAACTGGGCGGATCGAAGTGTATGTTGTCGATTCAAGCATCATTGACACTGCTCAACGCCAAGGTCGGCTCGTATTGCCTGCCAATGTTGATATTGTGACCGTTGCTCGTTTGAGCCAACCTCAAGCTGATGTTTATGGAGGGTTAAGCATCACAGGGTGTACGTCGGGGTTTGCGGTAAAACATATCGATAATACCAAGGGCATTGCAACTGCGGGACATTGTGGCAATGCGCAAGCGCTTGGAGGGATTAATCTTACCTACAAAAATGGGATCGTTTCCTATTCGCATGATATTCAATGGCATACAGCCGTCGGCAATACGATTAAAAATCAAATTCGCTATAAACTTGATGGAACCCGACGCAATATTACAGCGACCAAAAGCCGGGTCAGCCAATCTGTTGGCACGGTTGTCTGTAAATATGGCCGAACAACAGCTTATACATGCGGCACGATTAGCTCGAAAAATTATGCCCCAAGCTATGTTACCAATGCTAACGCAACCTTTATTCGCGTTGATAATAATGCTGGCTATACCGATCTAACTGCAGGTGGTGATAGCGGTGGCCCATGGTTTGTCAATGGCACTGCCTATGGTATCCAAAGTGGCGATGTTGGCGCTGACCCAAATGATTCAATTTATATGGCCGTCAACTACATCACTGGAATGAATGTTAGTGTAATGACCGCCCCCTAATTAACAATCATAGAGTAACTAAAGCTAGGCAGATGCACCATCACCTGCCTAGCTTTATAGTTTAAGCAAAATTAACGAACCCCGATCAACTCCACATCAAAAATCAATTCAGCATTAGGTGGAATTACACCAGGGTAACCGCGTTCGCCATAAGCTAAATTGCCTGGAATATACAAGCGCCGCTTACCACCAACATTCATCGTCGATAAGCCTTCATCCCAGCCTTTGATCACTTGGCCAACCCCCAAAATGAATTCAAATGGCTCGCCTCGATCAACCGAGCTATCGAATTTGGTTCCGTTGGTGAGTGTGCCTGTATAATGAACAATCACCGTTTGGCCAGCTTTAGGTTGCGCCCCTGTTCCGACAACCTGTTCTTCGTAGCGCAAGCCCGATGGAGTTGTTTGCATCGAAAGAGCCTCCTCTGAGATTGATTGGGCCAATTATCAAGGAACATAGGAAAAATCGCAATTCAGGCTATAATAGAAACTAGCAAATTTGTACGCTTGGGCAGGAGTGCGCCGGATGTTGCCAGAGAAGCTGCGTGTTCGTAATTTTATGTGTTATCGCGATGATGTTCCTACACTCGATTTCGAAGGAATTCGGGTGGCTTGTTTGTCGGGCGAAAATGGCGCTGGCAAATCGGCCTTACTCGATGCAATCACTTGGGCGCTTTGGGGCAAGGCTCGCGTTTCCTCCGATGATGAATTGATCGCGTTGGGCGCACAGGAGATGGAAGTTGATTTGCAATTTAGCGTTGCCAAAATCTCCTATCGCGTGTTGCGCCGCCGTTCATCAGCCAAACGTGGCCAAACCATCCTCGAAATTCAAGTTAACGATGGTGATCATTGGCGAGCAATTTCTGGCAATAGCATCCGCGAAACCCAAGAGATCATTCATTCTGTGCTGCGCATGGAATACGATACCTTTATCAACAGTGCTTTTTTGGTGCAAGGCAAGGCCGATGAATTTACCCGCAAAGCACCTGCCGAACGCAAACGAGTGCTGGCCGAAATTTTGGGATTAGATGCCTACGAGCAACTTGAAGCCCGCGCCAAAGAGCAGGTGCGCTATTTCAGCGACCGCGCTCAAGGCCTCGAAGGCACAATCAGCAGCTATCGCGAATGGGTCAATAAACGTGATTTTTACCTGAGCCAAGAGGCCGAAGCGCAACAGCGAGTGCAGCATCTCAGCCATGAAATCCAACAAGCAACACTAATTTTTGAGCAAGCCGACCAGCAACGCCGCAATCTCGAAAGCCGCAAGGCCGAACGCGACCGCGAGCTAAGCCGCAGCCGCGACCTCGAACGCCAAATTGCTGAAAGCGATGCCGATTATCGCCAACTGGCTCAAGATATTGGCGTAGCTCAAGCGATGGTCGCTCGTCAAAGCGAAATCGAAACCAATTTTCAGGCCTTGCAAGCTGCTCGTGAAGAGTTGGTCGTGCTTGATCGCCTGCGTGAGCAAATTGTCCAGCTCAACGATCAATATAAAGAGCAACGAGCATTGGTCGAGCGCGAAGAACTTTCGTTGCAACATCAACTCCAACAATATCAGCGTGATCAGCAAACTAACGCCGAATTGATCGCCAATAAAGCCAGTAAGCAAGCAGATTTGACAGCCATGGCCGAGCAATTAGCCAGCTTCGCCAACGATCAACGCCATTTAGAGCAAGCCCGTAGCCAACGCAACGAGTTAGAGCAACAAAGCAGCAACTTAACTCAACTGCAGGTTGAAGTCCAACGATTGCAAGGCTTAATCAACGTGCGCGGCGATTCGCTGATTGCCGCACGCGAGGAGCAAAATCGCCGGATCATCGAGGCCGACAACGTTTTGTCCAACGAATCACGCTGGCGCAGCGAATTCGAAACCTCGGTTGCCCAACAAAAAGCCCTTATTCGCGATGAGCGCAAGCTCCAAGAGCTGCGCAGCCGCGACCAACAAGATGCCAAGCAACTCGGCGAACTATCGGCTCAAGAGAGCAATTTAAAGCAACTTGGCAAGCAAATTAACGATAAAATCGACCAACTGCGGTCAACCCACGATACCCACTGCCCACTCTGCCAGAGCGATATCGGCCAGCATGGCATTCACCAAGTGATCGAGCAATATATCGTTGAACGCGATGATCTGCGCGATCAATATCGTGAGGCCAGCCAAGCTCGCAAACAACTGAGCAACGAATATGATGCTCGCCAACGCGAAATTCAAGGTTTGGAGCGCAAAGTTGCTCAGCTGAGCACCTTAGCCGCAGCAGTTGGCCGCTTGGAAGGCCAAATTAGCGAGGCCCAAGAGCATCGCAACAAGCGCAGCGAAGCTGAGAGCACCTTGCGCGATTTGAATCAACGGCTTGAACATGGCGATTTTGCCCACGAAGAACGCGCCGCCTTGGCCCAAGCCCAAACCGAGATTGCCGAACTAGGTCTTGATCAAGCGTCACTTGATGCCCAACGCCAAGCCAATGGCGGATTGATCGCCCAGCTTGAGCAACGGCTAGCCCAACGGGGCGCAATTGAAGCCAAAGCCGCCGTGCTCCAAGAACAACTTGAGCGAATTCAGACGGCTGAAACCCATAATGCTACGTTGCATGAAACAATTTTGAGCTTGCAAGTGCAGCTTGATAGTCAGCAATTTGCCCAAACAGCGCGGCAACAGGCCGAGGCAATCTACCAGCAAATGGCCGAATTGGGCTATGCTAAACAACGTCATCAAGAAGTACGCGATGCAGTTGCCAGCCTTGGTCATTGGGAGGGCGAATATCATCAGTTGCGTTCGGCGCAAACCAACTTGGACACCAATCAACGTCAAGCCCAGCGTTTGGCCGAATTGATCGAGCGCCAACGCCAAGAGCTAGCTCAAATTCAAGTAACCGTCAATCAACTCAACCAAGAGTTGGCCCAATTGCCAGCCGCCATTCAAGCTGCCGAAACCGCGCAACGCACAATCAACGAGTTTCGCGGGCGCTTGGCCGTGGCCCAAAAAGATTTGGGGGCGGCGCAGCAAAACGTCCAGCATGTGGCCCAAGTCGCTGAGCAGTTGGCCGAAGCCGAAAAAGAATTGCTCTCGGTACAAGAGCAACGCGATGTTCACAGCGAATTGGTACGAGCCTTTGGCAAAAAAGGCATTCAAGCCATGCTAATCGAAACGGCAATTCCTGAGCTTGAGCGCGAAGCTAACGAATTACTCAGCCGTATGACCGATAACCAAATGCACTTGCGCTTTGAAACCCAGCGCGAAACCAAAAAAGGCGACACCAGCGAAACCCTCGATATTCAAATTGCCGATGAACAAGGCACACGCCGCTATGATTTGTATAGTGGTGGCGAGGCCTTCCGCATCAACTTTGCGATTCGGATTGCCATGAGCAAAATGCTGGCTCGCCGCGCTGGAGCCAACTTGCAAACCTTAATTATCGATGAAGGCTTTGGTTCGCAAGATGGTCGTGGACGTGAACGCTTGGTCGAGGCTATCACCCAAGTTCAACCAGATTTCAGTCGCATCTTGGTAATTACTCACATCCAAGAATTGAAGGATCAATTTCCGGTGCAGATCGAAATTACCAAGCACGACAATGGCTCACGTTGGGCGGTGAATTAAAAGAGCATAGAACAAAGAGCATAGAACATAGCCAAGATCGTGGTTGCTCTGCGCCTTTGCGTTTAAACAGAAATGTACTTCATGCTAAAAATCGTGCTACTCCAACTTCCTGTTCCCAACAATCCAGCGGCGAATGTGCCGCTAGCAGCGGGCTACCTCAAAGCATGGGCCTACAATCAAGGCTTGCTTGAGCGTATGCAAATTGAGATTGTGCCACGCGCTATTGCCGACCGTGGTGGTGATCGCCTGATTTGTAATTGGATCGCCGCCCAACAACCACACGTACTTGGTATTTCGCTGTATACATGGAATAGCGAACGCTCGTTGCAACTTGTCAGCCAACTCAAACAAGCATTGCCAAAGTTGATCGTGGTGGTTGGCGGCCCTGAAGTGCAGCGCAATAACACTTGGGTTTTACAACATCCAGCGGTCGATATTGCGGTCGAGGGCGAGGGCGAACAAACCTTCAGCGAATTACTGTTAGCGCTCGAACACCAGCAGCAGCAAATTAGCCTGCCGATGCATAACCAAGCCCAATTGCCTTATCCGCTGGTTGCTGGCACATTGCAATATCATGCGGGTCAATTGCATGCTGGCTTGCCCCGCCCCGCTATGGGCAGCCTTGATCCAATTCCATCGCCCTATTTGCTGGGCTTTTTGGAGCTACGGGCTGGCGAAATTGCCTTTATCGAATGTTCGCGCTGGTGTCCCTATGGCTGTACCTTCTGTTTGTATGGCCGCAATATGGGCACAAAATTGGGTGGTCGCATGTTTGGCAGCCAACGGGTGTTGGCTGAGGTGGCATGGGCACGCCAGCAGGGCGCACGGGCAATTCATTTTGTTGAGGCAAATCTCAATTTGTTGCCCAATTTTCGCGAATTGATGCACGGCCTGCAAAGCATCAATCAGCCTGAACCAACGCCAATTTATGCCGAATTACGTGGCGAACACCTTAAGCCCGAAAGTGTTGAGGCCTTGGTGCAAGCAGGCTTGACCGTGGCCGAAGTTGGCTTACAAAGCGCCAATCGCACGGCCTTGCAAGCAGTAGGGCGGCGTACCGACCTCGAAAAATGGGCCGAAGGCACACGCCGTTTGTATCAGCATAGCGTTGATGTGTTGCTCGATGTCATTTTGGGCTTGCCCGAAGATGATGCTACCAGCACCCACGCCACAATCGAATGGATTCAGCAGCAACAGCTTGGCGATTACGATATTTTCACCTTGCAAGTGTTGCCCGGCACAGGCGTGCGCAACGATGCCAAACGCTTTGGCATGCAATTTCAAGATCGCCCACCCTACTACATTTTGGCCAATCATTGGCTCAACTACCAACAACTCCGCGCCTTACGCTGGGATTTGCGTGAACAAGCCGGGCTTGATCCCTTGGCAATCGAAGGCATGCCGCAACCAGCCTGCGATGTTTGGCTCCAAACCTGCGAGCAAGCAATTCAGGTAATCGATCAGCCAATTCGTACTATCATTTTAGATTGTCGGGCAAACTTAAGTTTAACTGAATGGCAGGAGCAAGGCCAACATTATGCTGATCAGGTTGCAAGTCATGTGGTAATCGTGGCGCATCACAGCGATTTGGCCGTGATCGAGGCTTTTTGCTGGCCCATCGCCCAAGCCAACCTCACGATTCACTGGGATGTTGTGCTCGATCAGCCGCTTGCCCCCAACGCATTACGTCAACTCCAACAACGCTGGCCGCATACCATTGGCTACCTCGATCGCATCGCGGTCTATCGGCGCTGGCAAGCCGAGCCTGCCTGGGTACAAGTCACGCCGCGCTGGTGGATTCGCTGCGATTGGCAACAAGCGCTCGATCCATTGAGTTACGAAGGGATTGCTGAGGTCGTTTGGCAAGTCGATGCCGATCAAGCTAGTGCAGCGATTCCAGTTCTGAATCGACGGGGTGGGATGGGAATTGTGATCGAAGCTAAGCAATTTGAGCCAACATGGCAGGAACTAAGTGAGCATTTAGCAATTTTAGCTCCCCTGCCACACGATTAAATACTGCAAGGGCATCAAATTAATCATGTTTGGGCCTATTTGAAATTATTTAGGTCAATCACCACCCTTCTAAATCGCAATGCGTGGGTAGTCGTTGTTGCTCGATGAAATTAGAAATCGGCAAAACCATAGTCATGCCCCACACTTGAGACTCGCCCAAGCAAAAACCCACCCTACAGTCGGGACTAAGGTATTAGCAAAATCAATTCTATCGGCCATCGTAGCTGAGTACAATAGATGCATCATGGGCATTTGGGAGGGCCAGTTATGCATTATCTCTTCGATCATCCAACATGTATTCGGCGCACATCGCCTCAACATTTAGCAAGTTATGCCTATGGCGTGCGGGCCAGCTGCTCAGTGCGCCATCCGGCTGGCGATGGGGTCGATGATCCGCGCTTTTTATTATTTGGCCCCCAGCGTGGCAATTATCGCCATTGGTTCGATACCTATGAAATTAAGCCCGATAATGCTCCCGATTGGTATGCCCTGACGTTTCCTAAGCCCACCAAGTTAAATGTGGTTTATTGGATGCATGGCCCAATGTTTGATGACCATGGTTGGTGGACTTCGCTACAAGTCGAATATCGCGATGCTGAAGGCGCTTGGCACAAGGTTGACGATTTGCAGATCACGCCAAATTACCATTTTAGCCCACAACGTGGCGATCGTAAGCCCTTCAGTGCCTATGCTGCCCATTTCAATCCAGTCCGAACCAGCGCAATTCGGCTGATCGGTCAGCCCAGCGGCAAGCCGCAAATTACAACGATGGCCTATCTCGCCGCCGATTGGAGCACCTGCGAAGGCATCGCCGCCCACTTACGCCATATTCAGCAACCGTCGCCTGCTATTTTTGATCTATTACCAGCCAATACGTTGTGGGATACCTTAGCCAGCCTGCGTGATTTAACCAAAATTGCCTTTGATTTACAAACCAGCGCAGGCTTGGGGCTTGACCATTTTCTGGAGCCACAGCATTATCAACGCTTCCACGAAAGCCAACGTCAATGCTTCGCCGATGATTCGTTGTATCAATTAATTGGTCAGCACGCTGGTTGGCGCAAACTTGGCCAAACGATCGAGCAAGCGCGTGAACAAGCCTATGAAACTAAACAGCCAGTCATCGCTCAGCATCATGGCGGTTTGGTGTGGTTGGTCGTGCCAGTCATCAGCAACGATACTGTTTTAGGTACAATCGAAAATCGCAATTTTATTGCTCAAGAGCCAATCGATTGGCAATGGCATCGCTGTTATGCCCAAGAATTGGGGCTGGATTGGGAGCGCTATCAGACGGCATTGGAACAAATCAGCACATTTAGCCAACAACAAATTAATGCCACAATCAACCATGTGCAGCAACTAGTACGCCTAGCGCAACAATTGCTCAAAGATAGCCAAGAGATTCATACCCTGAAAAGTAGCGCCTTAGCCGCCGAGGTGTTTAGTCGCTCCAAGAGCACCTTTATGAGCATGATGAGCCATGAATTACGCACGCCGCTGAATGCAATTATTGGTTATAGTGAGCTGCTGATCGACGATCTGAGCGCGACAAATCAAGCACAATCAACCGATGATGCCCGCCAAATTCGGAGTGCAGGCCGCCATTTGCTGCATGTAATCGAAACAATTTTGCAGGTAGCCAACTTGGAATCAGGTGCATCAAATGTGCATTACGACGATGTTGATCTCGAAATGCTGACCAATTCGTTAGAGCTTAGTTTGCGCACGCAATTTCAAAAACGCAGCAATCAACTTGAAATTAAAATCGATCCCAATGCCTCGTGGGTCTATTCGGATAGCTCAAAAGTTCGCCAGATTATCTTTCAATTGCTGAATAATGCCAATAAATTCACCGATCATGGCCAAGTGCGGCTGACGATTGCCCCCGATAGCCTTGACCCCGAGATGCTAGCATTCGAGGTTTGCGACACAGGAATTGGCATCGATCATGAGCATTTGCCGCTCCTATTTGCTGAATTCAGCCAACTTGATGCCTCAAGCACTCGCCGCTACGATGGCACGGGCATGGGCTTGGCACTCTGTCGCCACTTGGCGCGGCTGCTTGGCGGCGATATTCGGGTTTGGAGCGAGCCTGGGATTGGCTCAACCTTTACCCTCGCCATCCCCCGTCAAAGCGTGATGACTCCAGTTAACGACCTCTGATCATTTAGTAAAACAGTGCTATGCTATAAGGCGCAACGGGGCTACACGGAAGGATGTAGCCCTGTCATTATGCGTGGTTCCTAAGGAGGGCTTGTGGAACAGCCAAATCCTTTGCGAGCAGGCTTACGAATTGCTCGCACCCCTGAAGCATGTACTGTGGTGATTTTCGGCGCGACCGGAGATCTCACTGCCCGTAAATTATTGCCTGCACTCTACAACCTCGCCCGTGAAGGCATGGTTCCGGCAGGCTTTTCGTTACTTGGCGTTGGCCGCCGCCCATGGAGCGACGATGATTTTCGCGCTGAAATGCGCAAAAGCGCCGAGCAATTCTCGCGAGTTCAGCCAATTAATGAAGAAGTTTGGCAAACATTTGCCGAAGGTTTGTTCTGGGTTGGCGGCGAATTTGGCGATCTCAACACCTACGAGCAAATTGCCAGCCGCCTCGAACACATCGATCAGCAACGTGGCACCGCTGGCAATCGTTTATTTTACTTGGCGATTCCGCCATCGTGGTTTGATGATGCGATTAGCAATTTGCAAAAGGTCAATCTGACCAACCAAAGCCATGGCTGGTCGCGAATTATCGTTGAAAAGCCCTTTGGCCATGATCTCAGATCGGCCCAAGAACTCAACGATCTGGTCAGTCGTGCTTTTGATGAAAGCCAAGTCTATCGGATCGACCATTATCTGGGCAAAGAAACTGTCCAAAACCTGTTGGTGGCGCGTTTTGCCAACGCCATTTTCGAGCCAATCTGGAACCGCAACTACATTGACCATGTGCAAATTACGGTTGCCGAAAGCCTTGGCATTGGCAGTCGAGCAGGGTTTTATGAGGAAGCTGGGGCATTGCGCGATATGATCACCAATCATATGATGCAATTGCTGACCTTGACCGCCATGGAACCGCCGGTTGAATTCAATGAGCACGAAGTGCGCAGCGAAAAAGTCAAGGTGCTACATGCGATTCGCCCGATGAGTGCCAATGATGTTGATCGCAATGCGCTGCGTGCTCAATACGATCATGGTACAATCAATGGCGATGAAGTGCCCAGTTACTTGGCAGAGAAAGGGGTCAACCCAACCTCACGCACACCCACATTCGTTGCACTCAAATTCGAGATCGACAATTGGCGCTGGGCGGGCGTACCATTCTACTTGCGCACTGGCAAACGGCTGGCAAAACGAGTCACCGAAATTGCGATTCAATTCAAAAAACCGCCGTTGCTGCTCTTCCCCGAAATTCGCGATGAAATTGAATCGAACGTTTTAGCCCTGCGCATTCAGCCCAACGAAGGCATCACCCTCAAATTTAGCGCCAAACAACCAGGCCAGCGCATGATTATCCATCCGGTTAATATGGATTTTCGCTATGGCTCGTCGTTTGGGGTAGCTGCGCCCGAAGCCTACGAACGCTTGTTGCTCGATGCAATGCTCGGCGACGCAACCCTGTTTACCCGCCGCGATGAGGTCGAAGCCCAATGGGCCTTGATGACTCCCATCCTTGAGCGCTGGGAAAACGACGGCGTTGAGCACTTGCCACGCTACGAAGCTGGCACATGGGGTCCAGAGGAATCTGATCAATTTATGCAACGTGATGGCCGTGAGTGGCGCAAATTGTAGGAGGTGGCAACCATGATGGGCGAAATTTCCAATAGCCCACGTCCAGCCAATGTTGCTGAGATTGAAGATCAACTGCGCGATTTGTGGCGTGAATTGGGCGAGCAGCATCGCGATGAAAATTATGTGATGACCCGCGTTTGTACCATGACCGTGATTGGCTATGGGGCAAATCAAACCCTTGCCAAACGAGTACGCACCGCCTTGCCGCAAGTATTCGGTGTGCATCCATGTCGTGCAATTTTGATCGAAACCGGCAACGAGGCCGAAGAACTCAGCGCATGGGTCAGCACCGTTTGTCAGCCAAGCAGCGAAGAGCACGAGCAAGTCTGTTGCGAACAAATTACCTTCTGTGTTGGTGAGCAAATGCGGCGACGTTTGCCTGGCACAGTTCTACCCTTGGTCGTTTCCGATTTGCCCTTGTTTGTCTGGTGGCCTGGCCCGTTGCACCCTGCCAGCAATGTGCGTACCCAATTGTTTGCCCATGCCGATCGCTGGATTATGGATTCGGCAGATTTTCTCGACCCACTGCCCGATCTGGCACGTTTGCACAAGATGGTCATGAGCGACCAAACTGATGCCGTCAGCGATTTGACCTGGGCACGTTTAACTCCGTGGCGCACGGCGTTTGCCCAAATTTTCGATGCAATGGCCATGCGTCCAGTGCTCGAAAACCTTAGCAGCATCAAGGTGACCACCGGCCGACATCAAGCAGCAGGCTTGCTAAGCATCGGCTGGATGGCAACCTGCCTTGATTGGCAGTTGATCAGCGCAAGCGGCAATAGTGAAACTTTGCTTTGCAATTTCAAACATCGCCATGGCACGGTTACGATCAGCATGCAAACCAGTGATCGAGCTGGCGAGGAAGTGCCATTTATCGAAGTACAGGCTGCCAAACATAAAGCTAGTATCACCGTGGGCCGCAGCAGCAACAAACAAGCTTTGCTAGCCAATGTGCATCTTGATGGCGAAACCCGTTGTCAGATGAGCGAACTGCCAAGACCCAGCGATAGCCTGTTGCTCTTGAATGAACTCAATATGTATAGTCATGATCGAATTTATGAACGGGCTTTAGCGATTGTCGCCGCAATTGCTCAAGCAACCGATCCCCATGGAGCACATGTATGACGCTTCAGATTGCCCCAAGCCGCGAGGAACTGATGATCCTTGCGGCTGATCGGCTGGTAGCCGAGGCTCAAACCGCCATCGCTCAACGTGGCCGCTGGACAATCGCGCTTTCGGGTGGCTCCACTCCCAAAGCGTTGTTTGAATTATTAGCCAGCCCACGCTACATTAATCAGATTCTTTGGGGGCGCTGTTTTTTATTTTGGGGCGATGAGCGCTGCGTCGGGCCTGACGATGCTCAAAGCAACTATCGCATGACCAAAATCGCCTTGATCGATCATATTCCGATTCCGGTGGGCAATGTATTGCGGATTCGCGGTGAGCTAGCGCCGGAAAGTGCTGCCAGCCTATATGCTCATGAAATCAAGCGTATTTTTGGGTTAACTGAAGGCCAATTTCCCCAATTCGACACCATGCTGCTTGGTTTAGGCAACGATGGACATACCGCATCGCTCTTTCCAGCAAGCGATATTTTGGGTCGCAACGATGTGTTGGTGGCCGAAACATGGGTCGCCAAACTCAAACAATATCGCATCTCACTGACTGCGCCCGTGATCAACAACGCCCATAGCAAAATATTTTTGGCGGCGGGTGAGGATAAAGCCGGAGTCATTCGCGAACTGATCGAACAAACTGGAGCTTATCAAAGTTATCCCGCCAGCTTGATCAACAACGCCGAATGGCTGCTCGACCAAGCAGCGGCTAGCCAACTGCAACATTAACGAATCGTTAACAGATTTTCGTGGCACAATACTAGGCATGCACCATAGCATCGAAAGGAATGTTCATGACTGACCATCGACCAACCATTATGCTTGTGCATGCCCACCCTGATGATGAAGTGATTTCAACAGGCGGCATTGCGCTGAAGTATCACGAGCAAGGAGCACGGGTTGTTTTAGTGACGTGTACCCGTGGCGAAGAAGGCGAAATTGTTGATGCTGAATTGAATACGCCTGAGAATAAAGCGCGATTGGCCGAAATTCGCGACATAGAGCTAGCACGAGCGATTGCGCTACTCAATATCACTGATTTTCATCAGTTGGCCTACCGCGATTCAGGTATGATCAACACGCCACCCAACGAGCATCCAGAATCGTTCAACAAGGCCGATTTACAAGCTGCCACGGCGCGGTTGGTAGCCTTGGTACGCCAATATCAACCAGATGTGTTGATCAGTTACGATGAAAATGGCAGTTATGGGCATCCCGACCACATTATGGCCCATAAAATCACGGTTGCAGCTTTTCATGCTGCTGGCGACCCCAGCCAATTTCCTGAGGCTGGGCCAGTGTGGGAACCGAAAAAACTCTATTACACCGCCTATCGCCGCTCGATTTGGCGCAAAGCTTGGGAATATATGCAAGCCCGTGGCGAGAAAACCCCGCTTGATAATCCCGAAGCAGATCTTTCGCGGTATGTTGATGATCCTCGTACTACGACTGCAATTGAAATTGGCCAATATTTACCAATCAAATTACAATCGTTGCTAGAACATCGCACCCAAATTGGGCCAACATGGGGCTTTTTGAGCTTGCCAGAGGAGTTACGTGGCGAGTTACTGAGCCATGAACATTTTGCCCTGATCGAATCGCGGGTAAGTTTGCCTGAACACGAAGACTTTGAAACCGATCTGTTGCTTGGAATTAGATAATTCCCTTATCCTCCAGAAAGCTGATCTTTCAAGGATTGATTTTAACAATCATCGTTGATCATCACCCTTCCGTCCCGCCTCGAGGCGGGAAACGCAGGGGGCTTTAACCCCCTGCTCCCCCTCAAGCACAATTTGTGGCAATCCAGCATCCAAGCATAAACTAGGATAGTATTTGGTTCCGAATAGAACCTGCCCCTTGAACGTAGATCCCTCAGCCAGAATATGAAAGATAGGTTGGGGCGAGGGAACTCAGTAGCTTGCCCAACGCTCTTTGGGCCAATAAGTAAACCACGCCTTGCCAATGACATATTCGAGCGGCAATGGCCCCCAACGCCGTGAATCGCTGCTAAATGGTCGATTATCGCCCATCACAAATAAATGACCCTCGGGCACAACCAACTCACAGTGTGTATCACAAAGCGTATCAACCTCGCCAATATAATCCTCGGTTAATTGCTGCTCGTTGACCCAAACCTTGCCCTCGCGAATTTTGATTGTATCGCCGCCAACCCCAATTACCCGCTTGATGTAATCTTTATCGGGCAAATCATGGGCGGCTGGTGGAGCCAAAAACACAATAATATCGCCACGTTCAGGAGGATGCAGCAAATACAGGAATTTTTTGGGCAACTCAGCTTGGCTAGGCCACAAACGTAGCGGAGCATTCAAATCGAGATGGGCATAAATTGCTTTGTTGACCAAGACATATTGCTTGGTTTGCATGGTTGGCTCCATGCTTGTGCCTTCGATTTGAAAATTCTGAATCAAGCTACGCAAGATCAAAAAGCTCAAAATCAAGCTGGCCACCATGTGCCACGAACGGCGTAAGCGTGGCCGTTGAGGCACTGGAGTTGGGACAGGCGGTGCAGGCAACGGCACTTGCGATTGCTCCAACCAAGCAATTTCTTCGGCACTTGGCGCAGTAACTGGCAGCGGTTGAGTCTGATCAAGCGCCAAGCGGGTGGTTTTTACCTCGGATTGTTCGAAATCGTTCATTGGCCCGTTGGTGCTGCATAACTGGGCGTTTGCACAACACCCCAATCTTCTTTGGGCCAATACGAAAGCCAAGCTTTGCCAATCACGTTATCTAAGGGCAATGGCCCCCATTCGCGTGAGTCGCTGCTGTTATTGCGATTATCGCCCATCACAAAAACATGGCCAGCTGGAATATCAACGCTACAGGTCGAGGCATAACCTTTACAACTGGTTTGGGTACCAGCATCAAGATATTCCGATTCATCGAGCAGTTGGTCGTTGACATAGACTTGACCATCAAGCAAGGTAACTTTATCGCCCTCGATCCCAATCACCCGTTTAATATAATCTTTGTTAGGTTCATCGTGGGCCGATTCTGGAGCCAAAAACACCACAATATCGCCTTGCTGCGGCTTGCGGAAGGGATAAACCACATTTTGCTCAAGATCACCACGACCTGGTAATAGCCGTAACGGCGCATTTAGGTCAAAGTGCATATATAAAGCTTTATTAACCAAAATATACTGCTGATCGTGCATGGTTGGGAACATACTCGAACCCTCGATGCGAAAATTCTGCAACAAGCCACGCACAATAAAAAAGACCAAAAGCACAAAAACGACCGTCTCGATAATCTCTTTGACGACCGACCAGCCGCGACGTTGGGGAACGGTTTCGGCAGCCGCTTCCTCTAAATCCAGCGGTTCTTCTGGTGGTGGGGCTGGCTCAAGCCTGGTTGGTTTTAATGGATTTGGATCATGTTGAGCAGCTTGTTCAAGCCGATCCCGTAGCGGTGTTGAACTCATTGAATTATCCTTACACCCTGAATTATGTCGCTGCGCGGCATTATAGCATACCAACTTTGGCCAAACCTGCCCTAGAAGTCTTGATTTTAATTGACCAAACTGGGGATTGATGATCTAGTATGCCGCGAAGCCTAATTGCTGTCAATTTAAAGCAAAGCCCATACCGTCAATCAGTCCATGTTAACGATTCCAAGCCGTTTACAGCTGATAGGCAACTGATCAACGGCTGATACCCACCAATGGTTCCTGCGGCATAGCTTTCTCTCAGCATACCATAACCCAAATCTTTCCAAGCAGTTGTTAATCTAGTGCTAATCCTACACCCCAAGCCGCAAACTCCATCGTGAGATTGACATGGCTAGCCGCAAAAATGTGCTATCATCAAGGTTGGCACCACTTACGAGAACTCTGCTATGTCCCAACTACTCGACATTGAAACAACCCTCATCCGCGATGGTCGCCTCGCCTCGGCAGCATGTTTGGTGGTGGCGGTTTCAGGTGGCCCGGATTCATTAGCCTTGCTGCATCGGCTGACGGCCTTGGCCACCCCCTATGGCTGGCGTTTGCATGTGGCCCATCTTGATCATGGCTTGCGCGGCGAGCAATCAGCTGCTGAGGCCGCTTTTGTGGCCGAAATCGCCGCCGATTGGGGCTTAACTGCCACAATTGAGCTGCGCGATGTTGACCACGTTGCCAAACAATATCATGTGGGCTTGCCTGCTGCCGCCCGAGCGACGCGCTATCGTTTCTTGGCCGAGGTCGCTTTGCAACAACAAGCCGATGCGGTGGTGCTCGGCCATCAATCCGATGATCAAGCGGAAACGGTGTTGTTGCATGTGTTGCGGGGCACCGGCCCAAGTGGCTTGAGCGCCATGCGCCCACGCACCGAGTGGGTTGGCTGGCGAGTTACCGCTGGAATGCCGCATCAAGCAGTTGGTCCAGCCTTGATTCGGCCCATGCTCAATATTACCCGCGACGAAATTGAGGCCTATTGCGATGAACAGCAATTGGAGCCACGCCGCGACCCTACCAATAATTCGCTGGAATATACACGGGGCCGCATTCGCCACCAACTATTACCATTACTGGGCGAATACAATGCTAAAGTTGTTTCGGCCTTGGCGCGAACGGCGCGTTTGGCGGCAATTGAAACCGACTACATGCAAAGCGAGCTTGATCGTCAATGGCAACATTTAATTGAGTTTGAACCTGGGGCAATTACCTTTCATCGTGAGCAATGGAATCAGATGCATCCGGCTTTGCAGCGCCATGCAATTCGCCGCGCGGTTTATTTATTGCGGCCTGAGCGCGACGAATTAACATCCTCGCAGCTTGACCATGCGTTAAGTGCCATGAACAGCTTGCAACTGTTTTGCCAAATGCCGCATAATTTGGTCTTGCATCGCAAGCCACATGGCTGGACAATGACCGTAGCCACAACCATGCAGCCAACCAATGACGAACCGCAATTGAGCATCGATGAGTGGCCGCTTAATCAACAAGGCATGACTCCGCTGCCCGATGAACGTTGGCGGGTGATTATGGAGCTGATGCCCAGCCGCCCTGAATATAATCTTTCGCGCTGGCAAGGCTTGCTCGATGCCGATGCAATTCAGGGCAAATTGATGTTACGTCAACGTCGCCCAGGCGATCGCATGCGGCCAGCGGGAGGCATTGGCTCACGTCGCATCCAAGATATTATGGTTGATATGCGTTTGCCGCGCGAACTACGTGCCCAATGGCCATTATTCGTTGATGATCTTGGGATTCTTTGGATTCCTGGCTTGCTAATGGCCGAACATGCCCACCCAACGCCAGAAACAACCAACTTTTTGCTCATAACTTTGGAGGATACTCACGCCGATGCATCCTGATCTTGAGCGGGTATTAATCGATACCGCAACACTCCAAAACCGCGTCCAAGCGCTTGGCACAGCAATTGCCCAAGCCACGGTTAACGCACCCGAGTTAGTGTTAGTTGGCATCTTAAAAGGGTCGTTGATCTTTATGGCCGATCTGATGCGCTCGATCGGGCGCGAGGTTTGCTACGATTGCATTGCAGTTTCATCGTATGGAGCCAGCACCGAAAGCAGCGGCGTAGTTCGTTTAAACAAAGACCTCGACCTTGATATCGCTGGCAAGCATGTGATCATCGTCGAAGATATTATTGATAGTGGCCTGACATTAAAGTATGTACATGATCTACTGTTGCGGCGTAACCCAGCCGCTTTAGAGATTTGTGCCCTGCTGAATAAACCTGAACGGCGCAACGTCAATGTGCAGGTTGATTACCGTGGTTTCGACATTCCCAACGAATTTGTTGTGGGATACGGACTAGACTATGCTGAACGCTACCGCAATTTGCCCTATATTGGGGTGTTAAGCCCACGTGTTTATACACATTAACACTTTACTAATGGGCATTTCCCTTGCTAGGTAGGTAGCGCTTTGGTATAATTTTAGAAGGTCGCTGTACTCCGCATGGAGTGCAGCAAAATTTTATGAGCGTGTACGCACGTTCAGGAGATACTGCGATGGGTGAAAATCGCTTCTTACGCAACAGTTTTGTGTATTTGATCATCGTAGTGGCGGCGTTGGCGCTCTTCTATCAATACATCAATGGTAGTCCTGGCAATACCAGCGAAAAGAGCTACAGTGAAATTCTCGACTTAGCCCTCCAAGGTAAAATTGCCGAGATCGTCCAAACCGAAGGTCAAGTCGAGTTTCGGGCGACCACCAACGACACGCCACCCACCACCTATATTTCTCGCAAGAACAGCACGAGCGAAAGTATTGAAGAAATTCTTTCGCAAAAATCCCAAGATGCTAGCAAATTAGCCGAGCTTAAAGATCCTGAGAATAAGACGGCAATTGCAGCACCGTTGGAAAACGCTGCCAAAGTTAAGTTCAATCCTAAATCGGCTCCAGCTTGGGGCGGCATTTTAGGTGCAGCCTTGACCTTCTTGCTGCCCACCCTTTTGCTGATTGGCTTTTTCGTCTTTTTCATGCGCCAAGCCCAAGGCTCCAACAACCAAGCGATGTCGTTTGGTAAGAGCAAGGCCCGCATGTTCACTGGCGACAAACCATCGGTAACCTTCTCCGATGTTGCTGGCCAAGAAGAAGCCAAACAAGACTTAACCGAAGTGGTCGAGTTTCTTAAATTTCCTGAGAAATTTGCCCAACTTGGCGCACGCATTCCGCGTGGGGTTTTGATGGTTGGCCCTCCAGGTACTGGTAAAACTTTGCTCAGCCGTGCAGTTGCCGGCGAAGCAGGCGTACCATTCTTCTCAATCAGCGGTTCGGAATTTGTCGAAATGTTCGTTGGGGTTGGGGCAAGCCGCGTGCGCGATTTGTTTGAACAAGCCAAACGCAACGCTCCTTGTATCGTCTTTATCGACGAAGTTGATGCAGTTGGTCGCCAACGCGGTGCTGGCCTTGGTGGCTCGCACGATGAACGCGAACAAACGCTTAACCAAATCTTGGTTGAAATGGACGGCTTCGATAGCAACACCAATGTGATTGTGATCGCCGCCACTAACCGCCCTGACGTGCTCGACCCAGCCTTGGTTCGCCCAGGCCGTTTCGACCGCCAAGTGGTGCTCGATGCTCCCGATATGCGTGGACGGGTTGAAGTGCTCAAGGTTCATACCAAGGGCAAGCCACTCTCCGAAGATGTTAATTTGGAAGCAATTGCCAAATTAACGCCTGGTTCATCGGGTGCTGACCTCGCCAACATCGTCAACGAAGCTGCTATCTTGGCTGCACGGCGCTCGAAAAAACGCATCGCCATGCAAGAAATGCAAGATGCCACCGAACGAATTATGCTTGGCGGCCCAGAACGACGCTCACGGGTGATGACTCCCAAACAAAAAGAGTTGACCGCCTTCCACGAAGCTGGTCACGCAATTGTTGCGAAAGCGATGCCTGGTGCAAACCCTGTGCATAAAGTGACGATTATTCCTCGTGGGATGGCTGGTGGCTACACCTTGATGATTCCCGATGAAGATCAAAGCTATATGAGCGTCTCGCAGTTTGAAGCCCAAATTGCTGTAGCCCTTGGTGGCCGCGCCGCTGAAGAATTGGTGCTGAGTGACTTCACCACTGGCGCTTCGGGCGATATCCAGCAAGTGACGCGTATGGCTCGGGCGATGGTTACCCGCTATGGGATGAGTTCAGAGCTGGGGCCAATTGCCTTTGGCGAAAAAGAAGAGTTGATCTTCTTGGGTCGCGAAATCAGCGAACAACGCAACTATTCGGAAGAAACCTCACGCAAGATCGATTCGGAAGTGCGGCGCTTGGTCAGCGAAGGCCACGAACGTGCCCGCGCAATCTTGGAACGCAACCGTGAGGTGATGAACCGTATGGCCGAAGCCTTGATCGAGCATGAAAACCTCGATGGTGAGCCATTGCGCCAATTGCTCGACGAAGTAATTAAGTATAACTCCAATAATGGGGTTTATAACGACGCTTTGCCCAAGCAACGCATCTAAATCAAAGCGTAACGATTGATCGAAGAATTGGCGCAGGCAGTGATGCTTGCGCCAATTTTTTGCCAAGCTTCTCAAGCATACGCTATAATGGTCAACAAAAACTCATGATTGAGCGGCACACTGGGGTGTGCACAATTGTTAACCGTAGGAGTTATCCGATGTCAGGGCATACAAAATGGCATGAAATTCGCCGCAAAAAAGGGGTTCTTGATCAACGCCGAGGCCAACGCTGGACGAAAATCGCTCGTGATATTACGATCGCCGCCCGCGAAGGTGGTGGCAGCCCCGACATGAACTTCCGGCTGCGCTTGGCGATTGAAAAAGCCAAAGCCGATAATATGCCATCGGATAATATTCAACGAGCAATTGATCGCGGCACTGGCGTAAGCGGTGAAGCAGCGCTCGAAGAAGTTACCTACGAAGGCTATGGCCCAGGCGGAATTGCAGTGATCGTCGATGCTGCCACCGACAATCGCAACCGCACCGTTTCCGAAATTCGCACCGCCTTTAACAAAAATGGTGGAACGCTCGGCGAAGGCGGTTCAGTCGGTTGGATGTTTGACATCAAAGGTTTGATCAGTATTGATCGAACTGAAAAAACCGACCCCGATGAAGTGACCTTGCTGGCGATCGATGCTGATGCTGATGATGTGATTGTCAACGACGATGCAATTATTGTTTACACCGAGTTTAGTAAATTGGCGGCGGTGCGCGATGCGCTCAATGAACAAGGCCTGAAAATCAGCACGGCGGAAAAAACCATGCTGGCCAAGACAATCATGGAAGCTGACGAAGCGACGACCTTCCAGATTTTGCGGCTAATGGAGCGGCTCGAAGATCTCGATGATGTGCAAAAAGTCTATAGCAACCTTGAAGTATCCGATGAACTAGCCGAAAAATATGCCGAACAAGGCTAGTTAATTGGCTGCATGCAGCCAGAACCAGCACGGTTTTAACTGTGCTGGTTTTGTTTAAGTTTGTGTTATCCCCACCAAATCCAAGCCAAATAGTAAAACAGAATAAGGCGATTCTGGTATAATCAGGGACGATTATCCAAACCCTTGCAGTACAGAAGTCCTATGGACAACCTACGCTATGCCTCAACTTCATGCCAAGAAAGCAGGGTATGAAGCTAGATCTACAGGTTAAACACCATGATATACAGCGCAATTGCAGCAAGGGGCGCACACTCCCGCCCCATCCAGCACTATCCAGCACTATCCGCTAGCTCACGAGGAGACGCACGATGACCAATTTTGAGTTCTGGCAAAAAGTTAAGGAAATGGGTCAGATCACGTATGACTGGTGGTATCCTACGATTGCGCTTCCGGCTTTAATTTGGGCAGTTTCGGTTCTCTTCTTGGCAATCTTTGCCGCACGTAAAATTAAAAAAGTGCATAATCGCTTTTTAACCCTCTTTTTATCGACCATTCCAGTATTGTTGATCTTCCCATCGGCCTATATTACCCAAGCTCTTGGCAGTGCGCTGAATCGGGTTGGTTATACGTTGCCTGAGAATGTCAACGATTTTGCCAGCAACGATGCACTCGTGCTCGGCAATTATCTGAATGCCTTTGGCTTATGGGGAGTATTGGGCATCACCTTCACCTTACCGTTGATTCTGAGCAGCCTCTCACGCAGCGAAGTGCCAGTGATCAGCCCAGCCATTCGCAATGCCACCAAAACCATCACCAATATTGCTACCCGCGCTTTTGGCCGACGTGGCGGAGCTGGCGGTGGTGGGCGGATTAATGCACCCTATGGCTCGATCACAATCAACAATGGCTCGCGTAAAGGCTCAATCGAAGCCTTACGACCCGATTTTACAATTGGCGGCAAGGGTGATATCCAAGTTAGTGATGTAATTGTTTCACGGACCCATGCCAAATTTGTGTTGGAAGATAATCAAATTGCCGTGATTGACCTTGGTAGCACCAACGGCACTTTCTTGGTGCGCGATGGTCAAGGCTTTATGCTCGATAGTCAGCCTGTGCCGCTTGAACATGGCGATATGCTCTATCTCGGCGACCCCAACCAAGACAATGCAGTAGAAATGGTATTTGAGTTTAATACAGGAGCATAACCTCATGAAAACGTGGATTTTGCGTTGTAGCCTTGCGTTGCTGCTGCTCTCGCCAGTTTTGACCTATGCTCAAGCAGCCTATGAAGTTAAACTCACCGATGCTCAATTACTGCAAGATCGGGTGGTCAACTTCAAGATGCGGGTGACTGATACGACCACTGGTCAGGATGTACCACCTTTGGAACCTGGCGATATTGCAATTTATCAAGATGGTCAATTGCTAACAGATTCTCAATTGGTGATGCATGCCATCACCACTGATGCGACCCACCCAACCAGCCACACGATTCCCTTTGATAGCCAAAATGTTTTACGCGCTTCGGGGGCAACGATTGGCTTGGTGACTGATTTAAGTGTTGCGCTCGGCGATCCGTTTATCGGCGAAGTTCGCACTGCTGCTGAAAGCTGGATCAACCTTGGTAACGCGGTTTCACCCAACGATCCAGAATCGATTGGTTTGTTTATTCCGCGCTCATCAAATAGCCAATCAACCCGTCCAGCCGCTGCACCCGAGTTTGATCGCGACCACAATAAAATTATTGGGGTTTTGCGCACTGAGCCACCACGCGATGGTGCAACCAATTTGTATGGGGCAGTCTTAGAGGCCGTTACTGCTACCGCAGCCGAAGCCAAAAAACGCGGCACTGATAGCTATGTAGTGGTATTTGGCGATGGCTCGGTTACCCCCGATAGCGCTGGTTTGTTCAGCCAAATCGTCGATCTTGCCAATAAAAACAACACGATTATTATTGCCGTTGGGATTGGCAAGACTGAAAATTTGGATAAAGCTAGCAATCAACTGCCTAATTTAGCCAGCAGCACCAACGGGCGCTACGTTGCTGGAGGCCCAGAAGAGCGGCCAAGCAAAATGGAGCAAGCCTATAAAGCCTTGGTTAAGCCCGTTAACCGCACTGGCTACGATCTGGCATTTGCCCATACAGCACCGCGCGACGATAAACAACACACCTTCCAAGTTAAGGTGACGATTGCAGGCCAAACCTGGGAAAGCTCAACTTTGCCAATTCCAATTGGTGGGCTAGCCACCGAATCGGAGTTTACCTCGTTAAGCCAACTTCAAAAATATTATCTACTGCGTGGCGTGCCCGCCGCAATTATTTTGGCAGCAGTCACAACCGCTTTAGCAACCGCCACCCGCCGTCGCCCAACTCGGATTGATCCAGGGGCTGGCAAGTAGGCTATCGGAGGAGCGACTATGCATCTTGTTGCAGGTCAACAATATGGGCGCTATGAAATTGTTGATGATCGTTTGGCGGAGGGGCTTTCCGGCCCGGTCTATCATGCGATCATCAACCACGATGATGGGCATCGTGAAGAAGTGGCGCTCAAATTTCTGACGAACAAACTTCCTCAAGTTCGTCAGTATTTTATGAATGAGGAACGTTTGCTGAAGAAAGCCGAGCACCCCCATGTGATCGGCTTTGTGCACAGTAATGTCCGTGACGAGCCCTATACGCTAGCCACGACGTTTGTTTATGCCTACAGCAATAAAGAGTTATCGAAGCAAAAAAGCGAAACTATCGCGCTACAAATTGCCGAGCAAATTGGCAGCGCGTTGGATTATCTGCATATTGCCCACCCCGATAGCCCAGTTATTCATCGTGATGTAAAGCCCGATAACATTTTGGTTGATAAAGCCTCGCACGATGCGATTCTGATTGACCTCAGCGTGGCTTCACACGAACGCTTTGCCTTGGTCGATGAACGTGGTTTTGGTACACCACCGTATATGGCTCCTGAGCAATATACGGGGCATGAAGTGCCAGCAACCGACCAATATGCCTTGGCCTTGGTTGTCTACTACTTCCTAACTGGCGATACGATTCCAACGATCAAACCGCCCAAAATCAAGGGCATGGAATCGAATGATCCCCAAGTATATCAATCAGCTTTGGCGATCTGGAATACTGAATTTCGTCAGCAATTGGCGGCTCAGAACGAGCGGATTCGCAAAAACTTGGCCAAACATCCCACCGCAATCGAGGTTTTCTTAAAAGCGACTGCCTTCGAGCCAACCGAGCGGTATAGTTCATGTGCAGCCTTCAGTATGGCCATGCACGAAGCGTTGCGCAACGATGGAGCCGCATTTGCCGCTCCAAGCATGCCGATCAGCAATTCACGGCGCTCAACCATGATCAGTATTGGGGCAATTAGTGCTCTGGTTTTAATTGCAGTGCTCTTTTTATTGTTGGGTGGTGGCGATACGCCTGATCCAAATGGTAAAGCAACGCCAGAACAAGCGGCGATGCCTCCAACCTCAACCTTACCCGAAACCCCCACTACTGGTGGTATTCCAACGGTCACGATCGAGGCGGTTATTCCAACCTCAACCTTACCACCAATAGTTTCACCAACTGCTGGGGGTCGTGAGGTAACCCTAAGTCAAGGCTATATTTTACGGGCCCGACCTGGCGATGGTAGCGCGAATGCCCTTGGAAGTGGCCAAGCGCTTGAAGGCCAAAAGTTTCTTGTGCTTGATGAGAACCCCAGCACAATCAATGGTGATCAACGGAAATGGTTCAATGTACAACGTATCAACGGTGGAGAAATAGGATGGCTACCAGAAACAGTCTTACGCTAGGCCACCAAGGAGCATTGCAATGAGTCAAGCAGCAAATCTGCCTAACCTCGTGGTCTATGGTCAAAGCGATGTTGGGCGACAACGGAATAATAACGAAGATAATTTGGCATGGCGACATGCCGATGAACGCAGTTTTGGCACCAAATTGGTCAACGGGGTAACCGAACTTTTCGCCAAAATTCGCGGCGGTGGCGCAACTGGGTTTAGTGTCAAGATCGAGCATAAATTGCTGGCTAGCCATGGTCGGCTGTATGTTGTCGCCGATGGGGTCGGCGGTAACGACGATGGTGAGTTGGCTAGCCGCGCCGTTGTCGAATATACGACCAAGTTTTTCTATAATAGCGACCCCAAAAGCTACAAAAGCAAACAAGATCAACTAAATGCGGCAATTCAATATGCCACCAAAATGGTTTATAAAGAGGCTGGCAATACCAACCGCGCCTCAACCTTAGTGTTGGCATTGGTTTGGGATGAAGGCACACTTCGCAAGATTATTTTCTCGAATGTTGGCGATAGCAAAGGCTATTTGTTCCGCGCCAACAACACCGAATATGATCGTGCAGTCCAAACCAAAGATCATGTCAACGCCATGAACAAAAGCCTCTGGCAATCCATGGGCGACCCCGAGGTAACGCCTCACTTCAGCGATGAACTGGTTTTGGGCAAAGATGATGTGATTGTGTTGTGCTCAGACGGGCTTTCCGATGGGGTGCAGGCTGAAGAAATTGGCAAAATTGCCACCCGCAATGCTCCCCAAAATGCGACAACTGAGTTGATCAGCCTTGCTAATGAGCGCGGCGGCCACGATAACATCACCAATGTGGTGGTGCGTAACGGCCCTGCGCCAATTCAATGGGGAGCCTTAGGCGGGATTTTGGGAGTTGTGCTCTTGGTTGCGGCCCTCTTGGGTGGGATTGTGTTTATCGGTGGTGATGATGTCCCATCCGGTACCAGTGGACGCAACGCGATTAGCATTCCAACCAGACCAATCATTACAATGGTCGATGGTTCGTTTGCCACGGTGACCTTGCCTGCTGAGACCGCTACGGCTGAAGCGCTTTTAATTCAGCAAGCGACCGAAAATCCAGTGCCAACCGATACTTTAGTGCCGCAAGCGACCAGCGCACCTGGTACAAACCCAACTGCACGGCCAGCAGCAACAACAGCGCCAACCAATCGGCCAGCAGCGACAAACCCACCAGTGGTGCAGCCAACTACTCCACCAGTGGTAATCCAACCGACCAACCCACCAGCCCCAGGCGATCGCGATGGCGATGGCTTTACTGACGATGTTGATGGTTGTCCTGATGTGGCAGGCCCAAACAATGGTTGTCCAGCACCAGTTGAGCCAACTCAACCACCAGCCGTCGGCGATAGCGATGGCGATACGATTCCTGATGATCGTGATGCTTGTCCAAACGAGCCTGGCGATCCATCACGCAATGGTTGTCCAAAACCAGTTGAGCAGCCAACCGAGCGGCCAACCAATACGCCACGGCCAACCGAACAACCAACCACACCGCCAGATCCGCCAACCAATACACCACGGCCAACAGATCCGCCATTGCCAACACCAGTCCCACCACCATTACCATAGATCAGGTAGGAGTCGGTTATACCTAGTTAGCGCAATTGAAATTATAGGGATAGCACAATGCAGAAGTTTCAGCGTCTATCGTTAGTACTATTGTTCATCAGCCTAAGTCTCATGCTGCAACCAATCAGCCATGCCCAACAAGACCTTAAGTCGCCAGCTGCGCCAACAATTGACCAGCCGAATGCCCTCGCCGCCCCACCGGTGATTGGCTGGGATCAAATAGCTGCAACCGTAATTGAAGGCCAAGACCTTATTTTAGCGGTGCGCGTCAAAAGCATTGATCCAGGTGATTCGGTCGATATTGGGATTACCTATGAAGTTTATAATGGGACAGCCCAATCGCCCGCTGATTATAATCGAACCTTAACCTTGGTTAGTAATAATCAACCAATCAACGGTACGGTTGCAATGAGAGGGGCAGAACGAGTCCAATATATCAAAGTTGATACCAATATGGATGGCAACAACAACGAAGGGCTTGAAACGTTTTTTATTGATATCTCGGTAGCAGGAGCCCAAATTGACCCAAGCATGGGCAATCGGGTAACCGTTACAATTGCCAAGGACCAAAAGTTCTATCCGGCGTTCGCCGACTTCCAAGGGTGTAGCGATGTCGCCGAGCCAACCAACAACAATCCTAATAACGGAGCGCTTTTGGCAATTAATGGGGGGACATGCCAAAGCGATTTTGCCAATGAAATTCCAGGCGATTCCGATTATTATCTATTGAGCCAAGCGACCAATGGCTCGTTGCGGCTTTTATTGGCAAATGTAACGCCGAACCAGCATGACTTTAACCTCTATCTTTATCGTCAACGCACCGATGGATCGTTTGAGTTCTTGCAACAATCAACCAATCAAGCTCAAATTGCCGATTCAATTAGCTTCGCAGCAACGGCGAATACCGTCTATTTAGCACGGGTTTACTGGGTTATCAGCACCGGAACCGCTACCCCAGTTTATCAATTGAGTGCAACAGCCCAATAAGTGTATCACCAAGGAGAGTAGAGTTTATGAAGCATGCTAGCTCCACTGAGGAGCTAGCATGCCCCAACTAATTATCCAAAGGAGTGTTAGGATGCTGCGGTGGTCTCGTTTTATTCTTATGTTCTTGTTCATTCAACATATGCTCATCACAAGTAGTTTTGCTAGCCCTGAAGCCCCTCAAGCAATTACGGTCTCGTGGCAAACTACTAAGGTTTCAACCACTGAAGGTGTCAGTGTTTGGTTAGCGGTTGTGGTTAATGGAGCTGACCCATCTGCTAATGTTGATATTGACCTTAGATATAATACCCAAGGTGTTACAGCCGCTGCTGGATCAGATTACGCTGGCTCAATGGGTAATAATTTCAATATCAGTGGGCAAACTCGGGTTAGGTTAATCAGAATAGAAATTTATTACAATAACTATTACGAAAACCATGAAACATTTCTTGTACAACTCAATTCTCGCACGAGTGGGATTGATGTTGTAGGCGAGGCAAAAGCGGAAGTAACGATTTCGCGTAGTCGTCAATTTGGGGGCATGGTTGGCAATCTGCAATCATGTTTAAACTCAAGTGGCACAGCCAACGATCTACCCGTAACTGCTGGAATGATCAACCCCAATGGCGGTTGGTGTGATAACCATTTCATTAATGCACCAGCCCAAGCTTCCGATTATTATTACTTTATTGCGCCAAAAAACGGTCGGGTAGATATTGATCTGCTCAATACAACCCCTGATCAGCATGATTATAATCTGTATCTCTATGTGCATAATGGCGGTAACGACTACACCTTTATGCAACAATCGACAAATGCTGGTCAACAAGCTGAAGGAATATCGGCAAGCATCAGCGCTGGCGCACGCTATTTGATTCGGGTCTACTTTGTGAGCAAAACTGGTAACAAAGACCCCTACTATCGGCTAAAAGCTAACGTTCCTTAAGCAACCGCATGCCTCATATGAGAGTTGCTCGACTAGAGTTTAGATAGGTCATCTTAATTTTCAGTGTGTAGGACAGGAATTCGTATATGCGTCACTATTCTGCTAAACATATTGTTCGTTGTCTAGCTGTTTGTTGTTTCCTAAGTCTCTTGTTCCAAATTAACCCTCAAGCCAATGCCCAAACAATCGAAGTAACGCCACCACCGCCGCCACCACCAGTCACCCAACCAGAGCAGGCCCAACCAAATGTGCCTCAGGTAGGCACAATTCAGTGGGGCAGCACCTCAATTATCGCCTCCGAAAAACGTCTTTCGGTGTGGTTGCAAGTTAAATTCCTGGGCAATACGACCCTCAATTCATTTAGCTATCGAACAATTGAGGGCAGTGCTGGAGCTGGCACCGATTTTACAGCTCGTGATATCACGGTCAGCGTCCCTGCGAATCAAGGCTATACCTATATCCAAATTCCATTGATCAATAGTGCCTTAGTTGAAAGCAAAGAAACCTTTGTGGTTCAACTGTATGGTCTGACTGGTTTCACCCTTCAAGGAAGTGCCAACGCAACCGTTGATATTTATGAGCGGCTTTATGCGATGCCTCAGGTACGGGGCGTTAGCGCTCGTTGCGATACCGCCGAAGATCAAAACGATAATCCGCTAACGGCAGGCTTCTTAGGTGGAGCACTCAATAATGGGAGTGTTTGTTCGAGTAACTTCCTGAATGAAGTTCAAGGCGATTCAGATTACTACCGGATCTATGTTGATGGGTCGCCGGTCTATGAATATCTGTTTAACATTACTATGACCAATACGACCAATCCAGCTGCCCACAATATGGATATCTTCCTCTATGAATTGGTCAATGGCAATTATCAGACGATCACAAACTCGCTGCAACCAGGCCAAGAGCCAGATACAATTGCGGTTAGCTTAAAACAAGGGACAACCTACTTTTTACGGGTTTTGTGGGGGTCATCAAGCGCCTCAAGTGCCAAGCCCAGTTACAATATTTACACCTCAATTAGCAGCCCGCTTAACCCATAAATGGGCTAATGGCTAATTAAGGTGCTAGTGCTTGTCAAGGCTGCCGAATAGTGTGATAATGGGGCAGCAACGAAGTTGTCGAAAAATATTAATCTTTGGTACTGAAGAGAGCGGTCTTCCGCTGTTTTCGTTGTAGGATGCTGCTATGGAGTCGTTTGAACATACCCAGTTGGGCGAGTATACCTTGCAGGATGAAATAGGTCGCGGCGGGATGGCGCTCGTCTATCACGCGCAGCACCCCGATTATGGCTCGGTAGCCTTTAAAGTGTTACCGCCCTATTTCGCCCACGATACCGACACGCTCCGACGATTCATGCTCGAGGCACGGGCGATCCGTGAGTTGCACCACCCGCATATTGTGCAACTCTACGAAGCCAGTGATATTCCTGACCCAAATAATACCCGCCAACGAATCCATTATATTGCTATGGAATTTATTGGCGGTGGCACACTCAGCGAACGCTTGCATACCCAGCCCCGTCAGCAACTCAATCCAACAATTGAAATGGGCTTGCATATTGGTTCGGCCTTAGATTATGCGCACCGCAAGCAGTTTATCCACCGCGATATCAAGCCCAGCAATATTCTTTATCGCCACGATGGGCATGCAGTCTTGGCCGACTTCGGGATTGCTCGCGTCAGCAATGAGGCTCGCATGACCAAAACTGGCGGTTTTGCAGGCACAGTCGCTTATACAGCACCCGAAATTGCTGAAGGCCAAATTGCTGATGCTCGCTCCGATATTTATGCCTTAGGCTTGATTCTCTATGAAGCTTTGGCGGGCAAAAACCCCTATGCCAACATGCATGCGAATATCGCTGTTGCATTAAGTAAAATTATCAGTACCCCCTTGCCGCCATTACGCGAACTAGCCCCCCATGTCCCACCGCTTACCGCCCAAATTATCGAACGCGCCACGGCCAAAGATCCGGAACGCCGTTTCGAGAATATGTCTGATTTTGTTGAAGCACTCAAACAGGCTAAATTTGGACGATCAGCAACTAAACCCGATGTGCAGTTGAATGCCCATGGCAAGCCCATGATTCCAATTGCAAGGCCCGGGGGGAGTCGAACTGAGCGCAGTTCTGAAGGCGATTCGACCCGTACTCAGGTTTTCAATCCCGTGGTTGGTGCTGTTAGCGCTGTCAATGTGCCTGTTTCACAGCCCAACCAAGGCTTGGCAGGCCCAGCCAGCGGCGCAAACATGGCTTTGCCTGTTGAAGGCAGCCAAATCTATACGCCTCCAGCAGTTAGCGGCCCAAATAGCCATATCAATCAGCCGCTCAGCGGGGTTAATCAACCATTGAGCGGAGCCAATCAGCCTTTACCCATGGCTGGTGGGTCTCAAGTTAATGCGGCATTACCCAATGATGGTACGCAGATCTATACCCCTGAGTCGGTTGGTGCACCAAGTGGAACCAATATGGCACTCACTGGCGAGAGCACGCAAATGTATGCGCCAATGTCAGGGGTCAATCAGCCAATGTCAGGGGTCAACCAGCCCTTAACTGGCCAAAACCCGCTCCGTGGGCCAAGTTCACGTCCCAATCGCACCGTCAATGCTCGGCCCATCGAGGTTGCCCGACCTGGCACCGCTGTCAATCAAAACCTTGGCCCTAACTCACAGCCTAATCTCGGCTTTGACGGCGGCTCAGGCACCTTTGCAGTTAATCGGCCTAATAACAATAAAAAGAAGGCCTTAATTGCTGGGATCGGTGGTGGGATTTTAGGCTTGGTACTGATTGGTGTGTATATGCTCTCTAGCAGCAATGCTGGCAATACCACCGATAATAACGGAACATCAAGCGCCATAGTGACAACCGATGGCGGGGCAACCGCCACAAGCGGAAGTGCAAGTGAAGGAACGCCCATTGGTACTCAGCCAGTTGTGGTGGTTGATCCAGGAGTCGCGACCAGCACCTTGGCCCCAACTCCAGAAAATAGCCCCACGCCTGAGCCAACCGATACGCCTGTCGCCACCGCTACGTCGAATGCAGTTGTCGCAACTACCCGTCCACAATCACCAACCCCACGGCCACGGGCAACCAATGTTGCCCCAACTGCACCACAAGCAACGACTGTACCGCCAACTAACACACCAGCACCGATTGATAGTGATGGTGATGGAGTTGCCGATGACAGTGATCCTTGTCCGAATGTAGCTGGGCCAAATGGCGGTTGTCCCGCACCAACCGATGTTCCACAGCCAACCGCAATCCCTGATTCCGATGGCGATACGATTCCTGATAACGTCGATAATTGTCCAACCGAACCAGGCGATCCATCACGGAACGGTTGTCCAAAACCACCACCAACCAATACACCACGCCCACCAACCTCGCCGCCACTACCACCAACCCCCGTTACAGGGCCATAGGCGTGGCGGAAGTCGATTAGCCCAAACAACAGAGCGCACCTGCCAGTGCGCTCTGTCTATGATCACAAGCTATGTTTAGCATTAGGTGGCCCTCTATGCAAAACTTAAGTAATCTTCAACTTGGGGAGTATCATCTAGCTGAGCAGATCGGCCAAGGCGGCATGGCGGTTGTCTACAAGGCTGAACATCCACAGTTTGGCACAACCGCGTTCAAAGTCTTGCCGTCGATGCTGATCCACGTCGGTGAATTATTAACCCGCTTCCTCAACGAGGCCGATGCCGTGCGGATTTTACATCACCCGCATATTGTCCAATCGTATGAGACCGGGGCTGTACCCCACCCCCAATTAGACGAGGAGGTCTATTTTATTGCGCTCGAATATATCGAAAATGGTTCGTTGTTGGAGCGCATGATCGCTAGCTCGCTCGCCGTCGAAGATGTGATCAAGATGGGCATCGATATTGGCTATGCCTTGGAATATGCCCATAGCAAAGGGATTATTCACCGCGATATCAAGCCCAGCAATATCTTGTTTCGCAACAATGGTCAAGCTGTTTTGGCCGATTTTGGCATCGCCAGCACGGCCCAATATATTCGGCTGACCAAAACGGGCAATGTAACAGGCACAATCGCCTACATGGCCCCAGAAATTATGCAAGAAGTGCCAGCCTCGCCGCGCTCTGACCTCTACTCATTGGCCTTAGTGCTCTATGAAACGTTGACCAACTCACGGCCTTTTGGCACGGATACGGCTTCACCGCAGTTGGTGCAAAAAATCTTGCAAGAGCAAATTCCACCGCTGCAAAACGTTGTGCCCAATATTTCTCCAGCGATTGCCCAAGTTATCGAACAAGCCTTGGCCAAGCATCCGAGCCAACGTCAAACATCAGTCGGCGAATTTGTCAGCCAATTGCAACATGCGCTGCAACGACGCACCCCAAGTCAATTTACCATCCCACTGCCTGAGCCATCCGAAGACCTGTTGGCCGATCAGTTTACCAAGCCCCAACAACGCAAGCCCAAGGCTAAACCGATCGAGGTTAATCGACCAAATGCGGCAGCCTCATCAACGCTTGGCATTCAAGCCAGCAATGATCTCGCCAGCTCGTCGCGGGCAAAATTTACAACAACGCTCCAGTTTGTGTTGATCGCAGTTGTGACCTTCTTTTTAGTCCTAGGTATTTTTTTCATTTTTAAATAATTGACCCTAGGTATTTTTTCTTAATTAATTTTTGACACAATTGCCTTAACCCAAGCCCTTTCAAGCCAAAAATTGCCCATTTTAGCGCTTCATCGTAAAACAGCGATGAAGCGCTTGTAGTTAACCAGCCAGCCCAGTATATTAACAGTGTAACCCGTATGGATACGGTTCAGCGGGAACAGCACCTAAACAAATCAAACCAAACCCCACATTGGTCACCGCTATCAACCAACGGAATGGCCGCTGGAAATAGTCGGTGGTGCGTCGAAACTAACAAATTCATTAATTATTGTTATGAGGAAACGCACAAAGACATGCACGTGGCTCGGGCTGGTGGTGACTGATCACCGACGAACACCCATCTGCTGCTCGGTTATCAATGTGAAGCATTGTTATAGTTCTTGCGTGATGTGACAATAACCGTAATTTTAAGGTCAGCCGCAAGGAACACTAGCAAGCCCAGCCCCTGCGAGGGGTCTCCTCGGCAGGCAGCCGCTTCGCTTAGCCATAACAATTAGGAGTTTGTTTAGCTTTGAAGCTGTCGAACCGTATCCGCGGGTCTTTTGGTTAGAGTGTTTTGTTTGTAAAAAAGGATTGCCACCGTCTCGGAGGGGATGGTGGCAATTGCACTTTAGGGCTTTGGGACGTAGGTAAACACGATATCGGCAAATTCTAGTTGATAATGCTCGTCAATCAGTCGAATGCTCTCTTCAGTCCAGCGCCCCGTCGCATCGCGCCGATCAGTTTGCACATTAAATGGCAGCATAATCAAGCTCCAACGGCGTTGCCGAATGCTCTCGTATAAGCCATGCGCTGGCCAAACACCACTCTCAATCGCTGGCCCCATCGTCGATGGATCATCGAAAATCAAGGGTTTGCCCGCCGCAACTGCCAAACCAGGGTTATCAAGCAACACATCGCCAGGCTTAGATTGAATATAGGGCACAAATCGCGCCAAATCGAGAATACCAAACTCGCCCCCATACCAACTTGGGGTTTGCCGTAAACACCAGCCTTGTAGCAACAAGCCACTGATCGCCACCGCCGTCGCTGCCCGCCCCCAACCTTGCTTAGTCAAACCAAGATTAATCAGCAAACCAGCCGCCAAACCACCAGCCAAACACCACGCTAGCATTGTTTCTAAAAGATGATTATGGTGTGCCCCAACTTCGCCTGCTCCATACAACGAAATTGGAGCCAGCGTGGCATACAAGGCTGCTTGGCGCATGGCATAATGTCGCCAGTGCAAGCCCAGGAGTGCCAAGCCAACCAAAGGCAACGACCAGCCAAGCAATCGTACATATTTCCACATCAGATCAAAGCTCCACCACTCCGAGCGATGCAAGCCCCAAATGTGGCGTGTGGCCCAGCCAGTGGTCACAAGATCCAACGCGAGATACGGCAAGCCTGCCGCTAAAACGGCAATCGTGCCAAATTTCAGGCCTTTGCGCCAATCGTGCAGCAGCAAATTGAGGCCAACCGCAAGCGGAGCCATGGCCAAGGTTTGTTTGGCTAAAAATGCCAAGCCAAAACAAACTGCCGCCCAACCAAACCAACGCCCTTCACGCCAGCTAGCCAAGAGCAAACCCAACGCCGTAAAACTCAAGGCAAATAGATCCGGCTTGAGTCGCAAGGCCCATAATTGAGCTGGCGGAAAGGCCAGCCAACACGCGCCAACCGCTAAACCCAGCAGCCAAATGCGGGTATGGCTGGCCACAAACAGGCTGATAATCAGGCCAATTGCCAACATTGAGAGCAGCGAAATCCAACGGCCTGCCGTAAAAGGCCGCTCAGAATTAAATGGCATAAACGAAAGCAGCATCGGGTGCAAAGGGGTATAGGGAGCCGAAATAAATTCTTCGGCCACAATCGGGCGATACAACGAGCGATCGCGCCGAATCAGTTGGGCTTCGTGTAATAATGTGCCTTCAAGCCCATCGTCAGGGGTTTGCAAGTTCAGCACAGGCCGCCGCGCCAAGCCCCGTTCAAAGGCTGGCCACATCAAGCCAAGCATAATCACCAACAAGAATCCGCCCAAACCAAGCCGCCACCAAGCCTGTTTTTGCCCTTCAGTCTGCTGTTTTTCCATCGTTTTCAATTCTTCCACAAGCTAACAAAAGCCCATGGATGATAGCAGATCCGCTACGTAACGTCTAGCAACTTGTGCGTTCTTGCAAACTTTGTAGCAATTCGTTGCGCACGCTTGGCTCAGTTTCAGTTTGCAGGGCTTGTTGCAACTAACCTGCTACATGCTTGCTGCATTTCTGCTCTATACTGCTCTAGCTGCTTGCTATACTCAAAGTATCTCGTTCTCGTCAACGAATCATTCGGCAAGGAGTCGCGCTCGAAGCGCTCTGCTAGAGGAGTCACATTGTGGAACACCGTTTTCGACCAAAACTACTATTCGTATCTTTGTTGGGATTAGGCTTGTTTGCCTTATTGCCTCAACAACCAAGTCGGGCATCCAGTCCAGTCCAGTCCAGTCCAGTCCAGTCCAGTCCAGTCCAGTCCAATTCAACCCCTATCCAACCCCAATGGCTGAACCAATTCTAGAGCCAATTCAGGGGATGACGGCCATTCCGGTCAGTACCGATGCGATCTTGCCAGAAGATCTGGATCAACTTTATAGTATTGTTGGCGAATATAGTGGGCAAACCTATAGCTTTCTTCATTCGCTTGATGCCCAATTGAATGTCCGCACTGATTGGTTTGATAGCAATCAGCAGCCCATTTCGTACACAACCTTCTTAGAACAAGAACGTGCTGCCTATTGGGCCAGTTATGGTAATTTTGATCAAGAACTGGTTGCTGAACTGGCGTTGAAGCAAGCCAACGATTATATGCCTGTGATGCTTTGGCTCAGTGATGAAACCGCCAATAAACAATCGGTCATCACCACCCTCAATAGTCTGACCAGTCAACCCTATCAATTTACCCAAGGGCAGGTTGCCCCAACCTTGTACTCTGCGTTGCGTAAAGCCGATCTCCAGGCATTGCAATGGGAACCAAGCATCGATCGTATCTATCCCTCGCGCTCATTTGATCCACAGCCCGAGCCGTTGGAAAGTAATGCGATCCAATCGCCACTGATTCATAGCGCCCTGCAAACGGAATACATTCCAGCATTCTGGCAAGATGAGAACTATGGAGGAGGGCAGAAACTAGCAGTGATCGAACCAGGCAAAGTCCGCCCCTTATATGTTGATGTGGTTGCCAGCCAAGCCTCATGTACGAATTATCCTTTTGACCCGCATGCGACAGCCGTTGCCAATGTGATGGCCAGCAGTGGTGTGCTCCTTGGGGTTGCTTCATCTGCCAAGATTATATCTAGCTGTATTAGTGGTGATGGGCAATTAGAGGAGGCCTTGCATTGGGCCGATATACAAGGCGCAGATGTTACCAATATCAGCCTTGCCTTGGAAGGATCTTCCCAATTAGGCGGCCCAGATCGGGTTGTTGATTACTTTATCCGCAGCCGTCATCGATTAGCTGTGGTTGCATCAGGAAATGAAGGAGGATTCGTCGCCACACCTGCCAAAGCATGGAATGCCTTATCAGTTGGCGGCTTTGAGGATATGAACACCATCAAATGGTCTGGTGATGAAATGCTTGATGTTTATTCCACTGATATGACAGACCATTTTGTTTCCGCATGGCAGAATCCATCGAATCAAGCAGGAGCCTGGGAAAAACCTGAGGTAACAGCGGTAGGCCTCTTAGAAATGTATGGGTATGGGGCGAATAATACTGAGATCAAATCGTGGGTAGGCACAAGTGTCGCTGCTCCACAAGTAGTTGGATTAGTTGGGCTACTTTTGAATGTTGATCCTACCTTAGTTAGCTGGCCCGAGGCCATGAAGGCGATCATTATGGCTTCATCAGTCCATAATATTGTTGGCCCTCTCTCAATTACGCCCAATGCAGGCGACTTGCGTGATGGGGCTGGGGCGATTGTGGGAACTTTAGCTCGCGATATTGCCAGCAGCCGTAGTTTGAGCAATTGGACAAGTTGCACCTTTTCATGTTGGGGGGTAATCGAACTCACTGATGAGCAATTTCCAGTCGGCGCATCGATTGGCGGTAAAATCTGGGCCGCCGCAGGCGAACGGGTGCGGGTGGTAGTCGCTTGGCCTGCCCGCGCGACGGCATACTATCATTTTGGCATGGAAACGAATTTAAATTTATCGATCCTAAGTCCAAGTAACCAACTGGTAACAAGTTCAAATCGCGTCAATAGTAGCGTTGAGATGGTCGATTTCATTGCACCCGTCAGTGGCAGTTATTCGATTAACGTGGTCAATGCGGCAAGCCCAGAAACCGAGCATCGGATCGGGCTTGCCGCCCTTGTTTATAATCAAAGCTTGTTACTCGAAATTGACAACAACCTTTTTATCCCCATCGCCCAAGCTAATTAATAATGGAGCAATGGATCATGCGAACGATATTCACGCTACTACTATTCATTTTGTTAGCGGGATGTAGCAGCCAACAGCCAGCCCAAACCTTGCCATTTACGCGGCTTGCAGATCTCGATGATAAGCATGCAGGATTTGATGATTATCCCTACGCTGAAGCAGTCTTAAATCTCCGCATGACCCAAACTGCTGGCCAGCAAACAATCTTACTTGAAGAACTTCCGAAGCAGCAAGATCCCTTTGTTGATCGGCAAGCAATCCAAGCTATTGATACAAAAACAACGCTTATCCTTACGGTTTTTACTTTACGGTATATTAAACGTGGGCATTGGGTCACGATCAATGAAGTCCAGCGCGACCAACAAACCCTCACAATCAAGGTTGAGTATCATACCCCTGAACCAGGTCAATACCTTACTGGGGGGGCAACAGTCATGTCAATTAGTAGTATTGCGATTGATCGGGCGCTGCTACCGCCAACTGATAGCTTAATGACGATTCGGGTTGTTGATCAACACCAAACCGAGTGGATTCGACAGGTCTATGAGTTAAAGCCAATCATTGAGTAGGGGCTTAATCTCAGCTTTTGCTCCACCTTAATCATAGCTGGTTAAGGTGGAGCAAAAGTTCTAGCGCTCTTGCAAACTTTGCAGCAATTCATTGTGCACGCTTGGCTCGGTCTCAGTTTGCAGGGCTTGTTGTAATAAACTCGTGGCTGAATCATCGAAATTACGGCCAACCGCCCACGCGGCATGCTCACGCACAAGGCTGCTGGCATCGTCCAACAAGGGCGCTAGCAAGGGCAAAATCTTGGGGTCGCGCCAGTTGCCCGCCGCCACACAGGCGTTGCGCACCAAGCGATCACGCTTGAGCCGACTAATCGCGGCCTCGCCATAGCGCTCGCCAAAACTGGCCGCATCCAAGGTCAACAAGCTGACCAAGGGCGGAGCCGCTCGATCATGATCAATTGGAAAGAAGGCGCTTTCTTGGCTTTGCACACCAAAACGCTGCCACGGGCACACATCCTGACAGACATCACAGCCGACAATCCAATTGGCCATTTGCGGGCGCAGCTCACGCGGAATTGAGCCTTTGTATTCAATCGTCAGGTAGGAGATGCAGCGCCGAGCATCGAGCACATGCGGTTTGGGGAAGGCTTGAGTTGGGCAGGCTTGCAAACAGCGGCTACACGAGCCACACATCGTCGCCGGGGCAGGCTGATCATAAGCCTCAAATTCGTAGGTCGTCAGAATTTCGCCCAAGAAGAAAAACGAGCCACGCTGTGGGCTAATCAGCATGGTGTTTTTGCCGATAAAGCCTAAGCCAGCCTGCTGGGCATGCGAACGCTCTAAAATCGCTCCAGTATCGACATAGACCCGCTGTTGAACTGGCTCGGCAATTTGGGCTTGTAGCCAATTCGCCAGTTCTTGCAAGCGTGGAGTCATTAGATCATGGTAATCGATACCCCAGGCATAGGCTGCAATTCGCCCACGGCTGGGATCGTTCAGCAAACTAGCGGGGATCGGCTGAGTGCGATAATCCAGCGCCACGATAATCAACGAACGCACATTCGGCACGATCACATTCAAATCTTGACGACGCGCTTGGCGATCAGGCCGTGCCAAATAGCCCATCTCGCCATACATTCCGGCCTCAACCCATGCTTGGTAGGCATCTAAGGTGGGCGATGGCGTAGCAGGCGTAATGCCGACCAGATTAAAGCCTAATTGAGCCGCCTGTGCTCGAACTGCCGCAGCAAGATTGTTCGTCATAACTCACTTAAATCATCGGCGCTAGGAGTTTGTTCGCGTAAACGCCGCACCTCTTGGCGCAACAAATCAATTGAGGCTAAAGTACCATCACTCGCCTGAAAAAACCAATGTTCCCAGCCATTACAACTCGGTTGGCCGGTCAAAATTGTGCCAAGCTTGTGAATTGAGCCGCGCGTACCATCGGCCATGCGCAGCGAAGCATCGGCCAACAGCGTGGCAACCAAGTTTGGATCACGGTTGAACCACAATTGCTGGCCCGCATGCAACAAGCCATGTTCCAACAAATTACCAAACGGAATCCGTGGAATCCGCCGTTTGTTGCTCGGTAAGGCTTGTAAAGCATC
The DNA here is from genome assembly GCF_039545135.1 of Herpetosiphon gulosus. Lineage (NCBI taxonomy): Bacteria > Bacillati > Chloroflexota > Chloroflexia > Herpetosiphonales > Herpetosiphonaceae > Herpetosiphon > Herpetosiphon gulosus. Next base: position 47,165 of record NZ_BAABRU010000019.1, read on the forward strand.
GGTACTGCTAGGCGGCTCAATCGCGGCAATCCGGCCTCGCGCAGCCTCAACATAGCTGGGATCACGCTCGATCCCAATGTAGTGACGCGCCAAACGTTTGGCCACCGCGCCAGTTGTGCCAGTACCAAAAAATGGATCAAGCACCACATCGCCGACATTCGAGCTTGCCAACAGCACTCGATAAAGCAAGGCTTCAGGTTTTTGGGTGCTATGTACTTTGTTGCCGTTGATTCGCAGGCGCTCGTTGCCAGTACACAGCGGAAATTCCCAATCGCTGCGCATTTGTTTATCGTCGTTCAAATGGCGCAGCGCATGATAATTAAAGGTATATTTCTGGCCCGGCAATTTAGCACACCAAATTAATGTCTCATGAGCATTAGTTAAGCGTACACCACGAAAATTTGGCATTGGATTACGCTTAATCCAAACAATATCGTTTAAAATCCAAAAACCAAGGTCTTGCAAAATTGTACCAACCCGATAGATATTGTGATAACTACCAATTACCCACATTGTGCCATTATCTTTTAAGACGCGCTGACATGCTTGCAACCAAGTGCGAGTAAACGCATCGTAGGCAGCAAAATCCCGAAACGAATCCCAATCATCATCAACTGCATCAACATGGGTCATGTTGGGTCGCAATAAATCGCCACGCAATTGCAAGTTATAGGGCGGGTCAGCGAAAATGAGGTCAACGCTGGCTGGTGGCAGTAATGGAAGAACATCACGACAATCACCTAAAAGGATTTGATCGTGGTTCAAGGCTAAATCGGCCATAAGCAGTCCCCATGCGTGATAGTAAGATTGTATCCTACCAAAGAATCAATGCATGTGGAATATGCTAAATCGTTAGCATGGGCCTAATTCAGGTGTGAACAACGATTGTACCTAGTTAGTCGGCAACTTTGCGTTGAAACAAGCCAGCTAAAGCATTTTTGCGCGGCGCAAGCACTAATACCAGCAAAAAGATCGCTGTATGAGCCAAAACAATCGATGAGCCAGTTGGTACGCCGTCGATATAGGCCGAAACGTAAATCCCAATCGTTGCCGCAATTAGGCCTTGCACCGAACCCCAAACGATCATCGACCAAAAGCGTCGCACCACCAACGAAGCAGTTGCCGCAGGCGTAACCAACATCGCCACCACCAGCACAATCCCAATGCTTTGAATCGCCACCACCACCGTGATCGCCATAATGCTGAGCAGCAAATAGTGCAAAAATCCTACTGGCAAGCCTTGGGCCGCCGCAGCCGTTTGATCAAAGGTCATTAGCACTAATTCTTTGTAGAGCGCGGCAATCACCACCAGGATTAATCCGCCAACTCCAACAATCGTCCAGAGATCGCTCTGGCGCACCGCCAGAATATCGCCAAGCAGCAAGCCAAATAGCTCTTTGTTGTAGCCACGATCACGCGAGAGCAGGAAAATGCCCAAGGCAAACATGCCAGCAAACAATACTCCGATGGCGGTATCAAGGCTGACTTTGGAGCGACGAGTAATCCAACCAACACCTAAAGCGGTAGCCACCCCAAAAATCGCCCCGCCCAGCGCAATGTTCCAGCCGAGCATCGAGGCAATTACCACCCCAGGAAATGAGGCATGAGCCAAGGCATCACCAATAAACGATAAATCTTGGAGTACCACAAATGCGCCGACCACCGAACACAGAATTCCAATCAGGATGGCGGCAAGCAGGGCGCGTTGAGTCGGCGCAAATTGTAAGGGAACCACGAGACAGTTCCAAAAATCGGTACATTTCATGGATTGGGAACCTTTTATAGCTGGCAGGGGCCAGGGGTCAGGGGCTAGGGATCAGGTTTACTCTAATTTACATTATTAGCAGTATTACTATCAGTCAAAGCCTGTTTTTCGGTGCAATTGCCATGGTTGCAATCGAGAATGATGCGCTCAGCGCTTGGCACTAAAACCAACGAACGACCAAAGGTGGCTTCAACCACTTCGCGAGTCATAACGGCGGTCGGCGGGCCATAGGCAATCAGGCGTTGGTTCAAGCAAAGCAACGCATCAAAATGATGTTCAAGATGTTGCAAATGGTGGGTCGTGACTAAAAGCGTGCGGCCTGCACTGCTCAGATCGCGCAGCAGATGCAAAATGACCTCTTGAGTTGGTACATCAACGCCGCTGATTGGCTCATCAAGCAGCAAAACATCGGGTTCTTGGGCCAATGCTCGCGCTAAAAAGACCCGCTGTTGCTGACCACCAGAAAGATCAGCGATTGAGCGTTCGGCAAAATCTTGCATATTGACTTGTTCGAGCGCAGCATCGGCGAGGGCATAATCGGCTTTTTTCGGGCGACGCAGCCAACCAAGCTGGCCATAACGCCCCATCAGCACAACATCGCGTACACTGGCCGGAAAGCGCCAATTGACCGCGCTAATTTGCGGGACATAGGCCACTTTGCGCGAACGCTTGGCCAAGGCTTGACCAGCCACCAAAATTTGGCCTGTTGAAGGAATTAGGCCTAAAATTGCTTTGATCAATGAGGTTTTGCCAGCCCCGTTGGGGCCGATAATCCCAATTAATTGGCTAGATTGGGCCTGAAACGAAACATCGCTAAGCACTGTGCGTTGATCATACCGAATAGTAAGTTGACGAACTTCAAGCGCTGGAGCCAGACTGGTGGTCGATTGAAGCCGAATATGCGCTTGGGAAGCAACCGCTGCCATAGAAAAATCCTTCGTTAACGCAAGAAGCTATAGGTAACAGCCGCTGCTGTTCCTATAGCTACTGCCGTACATCACGTGTGCGTTATTTGAGCGCAGCAACAATAGTATTCATATTGTACCGCATCATGTCGATATAGGAAGTTGCAGTATCGCTGCCTAAAGTGTCGGTATACAACACCGCAATTGTCTCAATCCCAGCTTCATCAGCCAGTAATTGGGCAGTTTTTTGGTTGAACTGCGATTCAGAGAAAATTGCCGGCACACCACTGGCCTTGACGCTCTCGACTAAGGCTGCTAAATCGCCAGCCGAAAGCTCAGCTTCGGGGTTTTCCAACAATACCCCAGCAACCTCAAAGCCATAGTGATGGGCAAAATAAGGAAAAGCATCGTGGTTGGTCACCAGTTTACGCCGTTCAGCCGGAATTTGGGCTGCCAAGCCTTGTAATTCTTGGTCGAGCGCTTGCAGTTGTCCGAGATAAGCCTCGGCATTAGCTGTATACACATCTTTGCCACTAGGATCGATCGCGCTGAGTTGGTCGCGAATTGTCAAGGTATACGACATGACATAGGTTGGGTCGAGCCAAAAGTGCGGGTTGCCCTCTTCGTGAGCGTGCTCATCAGCATGTTCTTCATCAGCGTGTTCTTCGTCGGCGTGTTCTTCCTCAATCACTTCAAAGCCAGCCGATAATTCAACTCGTGGCTGCTCGCTGCCCCCAGCATTTTCAAACAAGGGTTCGAGCCATTCCTCAAGCGCATGACCATTGAAGAACACAATATTGGCATCGGCGATTTTTTGGCTATCGCCAGGCGTAGCTTGATAATCTTCAGGGCCAGCACCCAAGGGAATAATATTATCAACAATCACCCGTTCGCCACCAACTTGCTTGATCACATCGGCCAAAATGCTCATGGTTGTGACGACGCGAATTTGGCTGACTGGCGCGGTGCTAATTGTCGTTGCCGTTGGCATAATTTGATCAGCGGTGGTGGTTTGTTGTTGGCTTTGGCTAACTTGGCTTGGCTGAACTGTGGCAGTGCTTTGGCCACAACCAACCATCAACACCAGCAACAACACTAAACTATATCGACGCATTGAATTGAAATCCTTAGCTAATTGATATTAATCTCAGTATAAAAGAGATAATATCTCAATAAATGGTTTTTTGTCAAAAAAAAGCCCATTGCCTGGAGGGCAATGAGCCGATGGATATCAGCACATCGGTATCATAATACCGCAATAATGCTTAATGTGCTGAGAATTAACATCAAATAGACTGCCAATCGCCAAGTATAGAGGGAAATCGATTGGCTACTAGCTGGAACTTGCAGCATATGGGCTTCCCCCAGCACTAGTGCAAGTGCTCCAACGACACACAACATCACCATAAGTGTGATTTGCATAGGACACCTCCTTGCGGGAACTGCCGCCAGATGGATGTTGCAGCAGCTATACGCCCCAAATCAAAAAGGTGTTTCAAACTTCGGCCATATAACAAGCCAAAGCGCGGCGCAAGGTGGGGTAGGCTTGTTGCAAATAGCCATACACGGTGTCGGGGCTAATTCCCAACGAGCATGAGGCCTCTTGGGCAGTCATTCCTTGCAAATAACACAAATTGATCGCCATGCGTTGGCGAGTTGGCAGTGTTTCCAGTGCTGCATAAATATATTGGCTTAATTCAGCCGAAAGCGTTGCATCGCCCAAATCGCCAACACTCATTCGCTCATCCAGTTCATTCAAGTTGGTTTGGGGTCGTTGGCGACGGCGATAATCAAGCGCAGCATTAATCGTAATCCGATGCAGCCATGTGCCGAGGCTACTACGGCCTTCAAAGCGATTAATATGCTCAGCAGCACGAATAAAACTCTCTTGCACAATATCATCAGCTTCATCATCGGAGTAAACATAGCGCCGAGCTAAGCGTTGCAGCTGTGGTGCGAAGGTTTGTAAAAAATAATTAAAGGCCGCATCGTCGCGCTGGCGCAACCCAGCAACCAGACTAGCTTCATTTAATTCTTGGCTGCTAGGTTGAAAAGCAAGCATCACAACAGTCCTTCGCTAGGAATAATCAGCAATCTATAGGCTCAATTCAGCGGTGTTGCAACTTTAGCACAAGCGCCTGCTAAGCCCCGTATCCAAGAACACGACTTTTGGATAGACCCATGAGTAACATAGGTTCAGCCCAAAATAGCGCAATAGTCCTAGGTTAAAAAAGGCCTAGTTAGGTGGATCGTAAGCCGATTCGTGATAGGCTTAATCCTATACCATTCAGTGGACTAATTGGGGATTCATTGAACGGTTGCAATTTAATAGGAGGCGATGTCATGCGACGACGCATTCGTTGGCTACTGTTAATCGGTGGAGTTGTTGGCCTCGGTTTGGCGGTTGGAATTGGCTGGTGGCAACGCGATCAACCAGCAGTTAAGCTCAATCGAACGCTCGTTCAAGATCAAGCTGGCAATATTCAACTGATCGATAGTCATAATCAATCATTAACCTTGACCAACGATGCCTCATCAATCGTGCAATATATTCAGGTTACGCCTGCGCCCGATGGCCAACACGTAGCCTATATTCAACTAACGCCCACGGTGATCGAAATTCGGGTACAAGCCTTCGATGGCAGCCCCGCTCGCACAGTTTTCAGCGATTTCAACCTGCGCCCGTTTTATCTTTACTGGTCGCCCAATAGCCAAATGCTGGCCTTTTTAGCGTCGGGCACAACCATGGAATTGTATGTTGTGCCCGCTGATGGCTCGGAAGTAGCGCATAAAGTGCGTGATGGTCAACCATCGTATTTCGCTTGGAAACCCGATAGCAGCGCTTTGCTGTTGCACACTGGCGGCGGCACTCCGGTTGGCAACACAGCAGTCCACTCAGTTCAATCCAAAGATTTAACCTTTTTCAAGGAAACTGCTGGCGATTTTCAAGCTCCTGCTTGGAATGCTGATGGCTCGGCTCGGGTGGTGGTGGTGGCTGATGGCGAGATCAATCAACTGATGAAGATTGATCAGGCGGGGCAACAAGCCTTGAGCGAACCAACCAGCGATGGCTTTATGTTTGTGCTTTCGCCCGACCGTGCCAAAGTGGCCTACCAAACCTTTGGCCTGCAAACCCGCTCAGGCTTGATGATTCAAACAATTGCCACAGGCAAAAGCCAAAGTTTTGAAACTGCGCGTCCATTGGCATTTTTCTGGTCGCCTGATGGGCATTCGGTGGCCTTGTTGGTTGCCGATGCTCGCCCACGCGGCCCCAGCGGCGATGCAGGCATTATCAAGGTCAGTCGCCAAACTCAAACTGGGGTGCAAGTGCATTGGGAAGTCCTGAATGTCGAATCAGGCCAAGTTAAACGGCTTAAATCGTTTGCGCCAAGTGGGCCTTTTTTGAATGTATTGCCCTACTTTGACCAATATGCCGCCTCGTTAACCTTCTGGTCGAGCGATAGCCAATATCTGCTCAACAATAGCAGCGACGGGGTTTGGCAAATTCATGTTGAAACAGGCGCAGAACAGCAACTTACGACAGGAGCATTTGGGGTTGCCGTGCCGTGAGCCACTAGACTTGATTCTGGTAGCGATGCTATAATCGCCATGCAGGCCAGTGGTCATGAGGGAGCCACTGATCGCTACCAGCAATCCCCTCGTTGAGATTTGATGATGCGTCGAATTATCATGAGTACGCTAACCTTGCTAGCGCTAAGTTTATTGCCACGCGCTGCATCGGCCCATGAGTTGTGTTTCAATCAGGCCACCGAATATTGTCTGAATGATCCGTTTGCTGACTATTGGGAAGAAAATGGGGCTTTGCCAGTTTTTGGTTATCCAATTAGTGCGGCAACTGCACAAAGTGACCATAGCTTACAATGGACAGAGCGCCATCGGCTCGAAGCATGGCCAGCCAATGCCAATACACCCTATGAAGTGCAGTTGGGCCTAATCGGCAAAGAACGCTTGGCCTTGCTCAATCGCCAACCAGAAGCACCCGAATCAGGCCCAATTGATGGTTGTTTATGGTTTGCCGAAACTGGCCACAACGTTTGTGATCAAACTTCAAGTGCCGGATTTAAACAATATTGGCAAAATCATGGCTTGGCAGTGCCAGGCTTGGATCGTTATGCTCGCTCATTACAACTATTTGGCTTACCACTGACCACGCCTCAAATGGAAACCAATGCCAATGGCGATACGGTGATGACCCAATGGTTTGAACGGGCACGTTTCGAGTGGCATCCCAATAATCCCGATGAATTTAAAGTGCTGCTAGGCTTGTTGGGTAAAGAAGTTTTTCAACCAATTATCGAGCCACAGCCAACGCCGATTCCAACCCCAATCCCAACCCCAGAACCACAGCGTTGTACAGCGGTTTTTCCGGCTCCTAGTGTAATTAGCCTTGCTGAAACCTGTGTGGCGGGCGGCTCATTATTTGCGGTTTCAGGCAAATTCGAGCCAAATCAAACAATGTTTGCCTATGTAACTCAACCTAATGGCGAAGTAATAACCTTTCCAGTGGTCATTGGCAATAGCCGAAGCCAAACCGATGGAACATTTTCGCTGGTTGGGGCATTACCAGCCAATGCCAAACCGGGGGTTTATGGAATTACCGTTGAAGGTGGACGCTCAAGCGGGGTAGCCTACTTTGAACTCTATACTCCTGCTCAAACTCCAACAACCGATTATGGTGTTGTTCCCGCTTCATCGCCCAATGGCTACGCCTACCCTGATACTGGCCCAATTGGCCAAGTATTCCATTATGGTGCTTATGGCTTTGAGCAAAATTCAATCGTATCAGTCTATATTACGGCTCCTAACGGCTCAATTAGTACTGCACGATTCAAGGTAACCGTTGATGGCGATGGTAATGCTGGACGTGATGTCGCGTTCCGTACCAACAATCTTGATCTCGTAGGGATTTACGCCATCACGTTTGAAACCACTGATCAACAATATAAAGTAACCATCTATCACCGAATTACGCTCTAAATTTAGAGCCACAATCACCTAAACGAGTGATTTGCCACCGCTAGAGAAGTTGATCTCTAGCGGTTGGATTTTAGTTTTAGCCTGTTACGACTTTGCCCTAGGCCTCAACTTAGCGAAAATACCAACGTAATGCTCGTTGCAACAGTGGCTTTTCGAGCCAGCGGGTAAACGAGCGTTGAGCAGTCATTTTGAGGCCTTGCGAGCGGGTTGGATAAACATTAATCAAGCCACCTAACTTAGATGCGCTTACGCCTGTACCCATCGCCAGCACTGCTGCATTGATCATATCGCCAGCGCCTTGGCCGATAATATGCACGCCGACGATTTGCTCTTTGCGGCCAACCGCCAAAATTTTGATAAAGCCTTGAGTTGAATCCTCGGTACGAGCACGGTCGTTGGCACTCCACGGCAACTCATATACCCGCAAACTACTGCCATACTTGGCCCGCGCTTGGTCTTCATTCAAGCCCACATGGCCTACCTCGGGATCGGTAAAGGTCGCCCAAGGCACTAATTCGTATTTCATGGCGCTTTGGCCTGGAAAAAGTGCATTGCGCAGCACCAAACCTGCTTCTTGGGCTGCTACATGGGTAAATTGATAGCGCCCAATCACATCGCCACAGGCAAACACCCGTGGGTTACTGGTGCGCAAATATTGGTCAACATGAATCCGCTGTTCGGGGTCATACAAAATGCCTGCTGCATCCAAACCTAAATTATGGAGATTTGGAGTACGACCCGCCGCGACTAAAATTGCGTCAGCAACGATGGTTTGGGGTTCGTTAGTGGCAGTTTGAATCGTGAGCTGTTTTGCGTCAGCCTGAAGTTCGACTTTGAGGGTTTTGGTGTTGAGGTAAATTTGCAAGCCCTCGGCTTTAAGCGCTTGAGCCAAAGCCGCGCCCATGGCATGATCATCTTTGGGCAACAGCCGTGGGCCTTGTTGAATAATTGTCACTTCTGCTCCCAAGCGAAACAGTGCTTGACCTAGCTCACAGCCAATCGGCCCACCACCAAGCACAACAATCCGCTTAGGCAATTGTTCTAACAAAAACACATCTTCGTTGGTAAGATAGCCCGCCTCGGCCAAACCCGGGATGGTCGGAATTTTGGGATGCGAGCCAGTCGCGATGCAAAAGTGCTTAGCCCGCAGCAATTCGCCATTAACTTCGACAGTTTGATCATCATAAAAACGCGCACGACCTTCGATCACCCGTGCACCTGCTTGGTGCAGCACCTCAGGCGCATCGTCGTGTTGATAAATTTGCTGTTGCACCGAATGCACATAGCCCATCACCGCAGCAAAATCGATACTTGGCTGGGCGGTAATCCCATAACGGGCAGCGGTTGCCGTTGTATGGGCAATTTTGGCAGCGTGAATTAAGCTTTTACTGGGCACACAGCCAGTCCAAGTACAATCGCCACCGAGCTTATTGGCCTCGATTACGGTAATTTTTGCCCCCAACGAAGCGCCAAATTTTGCAAAGGTAATCCCCGCCGAGCCGCCACCAATTACCAGTAAATCGTCCATGCATGCTCCTTATATCGAGGGATCAGGGGCCAGGGGTCAGTAATCCACGCAGGATACAAAAATCGAAACCGCGAAGATCGCGAAGATCGCAAAGCATTTAAACCCAGAAATGTATCGTCCAAACCCCGCCCCCCAACAACCGATCCCCAAACTTTATGTTCTATGCTCTTTACTATACTGCCACACTTGCCAAGCAATTCTAAACGATTGCGAAATATTTATTGGCTATTGACGTTTCCAACCAATCTCCGATAGCCACCCTCATCCCTTATCCCTTATCCCTTATCCCTCATCCCTCATCCCTCATACTTTATACTGCGCCGTGTTATGTTATAATCAACGCCAATGCATGTCGCCATTCCCCACGCGTTGCGGGTGACATGGTTTTTGGGGAGCTACAGATACACTTTTATTTTAGGAGGGTTCCTCCCATGAACAAACGCATGATTGCGTTCATGATGCTGTTGGTCTTGATGATTCCGGTGTTGGCTGCTTGTGGCACCGAAACCGCTGCAACCACAGCTCCAGCGGCTACCGCCACCACCGAAGCAGCTGCTCCAACGGCAACTGCTGCTGCCGAAGTAACCGCTAGCCCAGCCACCGAAGCAACCGCTGTGGCAACCGCTGCGGCAACCGCCGAAGCAACCACCGGTGCTAGCAACCCGAGCGACATCAAAATCGGTTTGGTTACCGACGTTGGTAAAGTCGATGACGGTACCTTCAACCAATTCGCTTTCGAAGGCTTGAAACGCGCCGAAACCGAACTCGGCGTGAAGATCGACTACATCGAAACCATCGATCCAAAAGACTACGAAAAGAACATCGAACAATTCGCTAGCCAAGGCTATGATTTGATCATCGGCGTAGGCTTCTTGATGGGCGATGCAATCAAAGCCGCTGCTTCAAAATACCCTGACTTGAAGTTTGCCATTGTTGACTTCGCTTACGAACCAGCATTAACAAACGTCAAGGGCTTGGTCTTCTCAGAAGATGAATCAGCCTTTATCGCTGGCGCTTTGGCCGCAATGGTTTCAAAGAGCGGCAAAATCGGTGCTGTTGGCGGTAAGGAACAAGTTCCTGCGGTCAAGAAGTTTGTGCTTGGTTACGAAGCTGGCGCTAAATACGTCAACGCCGACATCCAAGTCAGCAAAGTTTACATCGACTCATTCACCGACCCAACCGCTGGCGGCGAAGCTGCTAAAACCCAAATCGCTGAAGGCGCAGACGTAATCTTCGGTGCTGGTGGCCAAACTGGCTCAGGCGCAATCAAGACCGCTGCCGATAACAATGTCTTCGTGATTGGCGTTGACCAAGACGAATACAACACCACCTTCAAAAAAGGCCCAGCCCCAATGTTGATCACCAGCGCTATGAAGCGCGTTGACAACGCTGTGTTCGATGTGGTCAAGGAAGTTGTCGATGGCACCTTCGCTGGTGGCTTGTACTTGGGCAACGCTGCAAACGGCGGGATCGACTACGCTCCATTCCACGATGCTGAATCAGCCTTGCCAGCCGACGCTAAAGCCAAACTTGACGAAATCAAGAAGGGCTTGGCCGATGGCACGATTACCACTGGCGTTACCTTGAACTAATTGTTGCCGCAAGGCACAACCCCGTGGAAGGGCTGCGTTCGTCATGACGCAGCCCTTCTACTTTTTGTGTGGTATTATCAGCATATACAGCACAGCAACTCGAACAACCCGGGACACGTTTTGCCACCGTCTGGCAGCCAACAGCGTGGTTGTTCTGCATATTTGAGGCAATGCTGCCTCTTTGATTAACTAGGAGTCTTGTGTGACAGCGAACGTCGTACCTGCGTTGGAAGTCCGCAATATCACCAAGCAATTCCCCGGGGTTTTGGCCAACGACCAGATCTCTTTTACCCTACTCCCCGGTGAAATCCACGCCTTCCTTGGTGAAAATGGCGCGGGTAAATCCACCCTCATGAACATCTTGTACGGCTTGTATGACCCCGATCAAGGCGAGATTTTGATCAACGGCAAATTGGCCAAGATCAAAAATCCGGCTGATGCGATTCGGCTTGGTTTAGGCATGGTACACCAAGAATATGCGCTCGTTGATACCCTAACGGTCACCGAGAACATTATTCTGGGCACTGAATTGCGCAATGGTCCGATTCTCAATGCCAAAGAAGCCAGTCAACGGGTGCGCGAGCTTTCCGAGCAATATGGCTTGGCCGTACCACCCGATGCCATCGTCGGCGATTTACCGGTCGGTGTGCAGCAACGGGTCGAAATTTTGAAGGCGCTCTATCGCAATGTCAATATGTTGATTCTCGATGAACCAACTGCCGTATTGACTCCCCAAGAGGCCGATGACCTTTTTCGGGTTATGCGTGAATTGGCCGATCAGGGCAAGGCGCTGATTTTTATTACTCACAAATTACGTGAAGTGCGCGAAGTTGCCGACCGAATTACGGTGTTGCGCCGTGGTAAGGTTGTCGGCGACGCAGACCCCAAAACTGCCAGCGAAGGTCAATTAGCCGCGCTGATGGTTGGTCGCGATGTTGTCTTGAAAGTTGACAAAACTACGGCCAATCCTGGCGATGCGGTATTGAAAGTTCGCAACCTCAAACTACGCGATGAGCGTGGCATAACCGTGCTTGATGATGTCTCGCTCGATGTCCATGCTGGCGAGGTTTTGGGAATTGCAGGGGTGCAAGGCAACGGCCAAACTGAGTTGGTTGAGGCGATTACAGGCTTACAGCATTTGCCAACTGGCTCAATTGAGTTACTGGGCAAAGATATTACCAATCGCCCGCCGCGCTCAATTACTGAACAAGGTGTCGCCTACATTCCCGAAGATCGCAAAGGCACAGGCTTGGTGCTTGGCTATAGCATCCGCGATAATTTGGTGCTTTCAACCTATTACAAAGCACCATTTACCAAAGGCTTGACCTTCAACGATGCGGCAATCGACGAAAATGCCAAAGAACTGATTGAAACTTTTGATGTGCGCACACCCAGCGCCACTACCACTGCTGGTTCGCTGTCAGGTGGTAATCAACAAAAAATTATTGTGGCGCGTGAATTTACCCGCGAAAACCGCTTGCTGATTGCTTCACAACCGACGCGCGGGATTGACGTTGGCTCGATTGAATTTATTCACAACCAAATTATTAAACAGCGCGATGCAGGGCTAGCGGTCTTATTGGTTTCGGCAGAGCTTGATGAAGTGCTGGCCTTAGCCGACCGCGTTGCTGTGATGTACCACGGCAAGATTGTTGGCATTCTCCCGATTGCCGAAGCTACGCGCGAGCGTGTTGGCCTGTTGATGGCCGGTATTCAGGAGCAACCCAATGGCAAATGAGCAACAAGCCCCCGCTGAGACCCAAAAACCCGCCGAACCCAAGCCCACCAAACCTAGCTTGCCTTGGCTTAGTGAAGCAATCGTGCCGCTCTTGGCAATTCTAACGGCGGTCTTGATCGGCGCAGTGATCGTCTTTATTTCAATTCCCAGCAATAAGCTGCCAGCCTTTGATCTGAGCTTGTATGGCAGCCGCAGCGATTGGTTTTTCAGCACCTTGCCCGAACGTTTACGGGTAACGCTGAGTGCCTTCACTGGTTTGTTCTCAGGCGCATTTGGCGATTGGAGCAAACCAAGCACAATTCCAGGTGCAATCAGCAATACCCTAGTTGAATCAACGCCCTACATTTTGGCTGGTTTGGCCGTGGCAGTCACCTTTAAGGCTGGCTTGTTCAATGTTGGCGCTGAAGGTCAATTGTTGATGGGCGCACTTGGTAGCGTCGCTGTTGCCGCTTTTATGCCCCAATGGTTCGGCGTTGCCTCACTACCAGCGATTATTCACTTGCCAGCAGCTTTGCTGGCGGGGGTATTGGCTGGCGCAATGTGGGGGATTATTCCAGGCTATCTCAGGGCCAAAACTGGAGCGCATGAAGTTATTACGACAATCATGCTCAACTATATTGCCCTGCAAATTATGGATTATCTGATCAACGGCGTGATGAAAGATAAAAGCGCCACCCTGCAACGCACGCCCTTCATCCACGAAAATGCTGCCTTGCCGCGGATTGTCAGTAAAGCTACTGACCCAAGTTTAACGGGTGGGCAAGCCTATCCGCGTTTATTTACAACCACCGACAGCGCTTGGGATCTACGGATTCACATGGGGATTGTGATTGCATTTCTCATGGTTGGCCTAATTTGGTGGTTGATGAATCGCACACCCAAAGGCTTTGAAATCAAAACCGTGGGCGAAAACCCCGAAGCCGCCCGCTATGCTGGCATGAATATCACTGGCACGGTGGTTGGAGCAATGGGCATTTCAGGCGCGTTGGCGGGCTTGGCTGGCACAAGTCAAGTAATTGGCTTGGAATATAACCTCAAGGCCGTGTTCTCCAGTGGCTTGGGCTTCGATAGTTTGGCAATTGCCTTGCTCGCCAAGAGTAATCCAATTGCGATTGTTCCGGCAGCGCTGTTCTGGGGCGCGTTACGCACGGGCGCAGGCGCGATGCAAATTAACACGGGGATTTCAATCAACCTGATCAACATTATTCAAGCTTTAGTGATTATGTTTATTGCTGCCGACCAAATTGTGCGCTGGATTTATCGTATCAAGCAAGCTGAAGGTGGCAAAATCACGTTTAACCGTAGCTGGGGTAAGTAGCGCCAGCGCCGTCGCTCTTGAATTTTTTAACCTTTACGGTGGATTTGTATGAAATTTACACGCGCACGCGGGGTTGGCCTGCTCGGGATTTTCATCGCGATTGTCCTGATTTTTGCAGTCAATAACAGCCTCGGCAATAAAATCACTGAAAAAAGCAAAATCCAATCAATTTGGGGTTTTACTAGCACGATTCGAATTCCCGATAGTGCCAAAATGAAGGAAGATCCCAAAGCACCGCCAGTCGCCGCGATCGAACTGCCCACCATGATCACGATTAGCTTGATCTGTGGGGCATTAGTGTTAGCAGGTGGCTCGCTGATCGCCAAGAATCCTGAACGCGGTTGGGTTGCTCCGTATATGAGCAGCGTAATTGCCCTTGGTTTCTTTTCGATTTTGCTCTGGGCGGTCGCCAACAACAGCGTTGACCTCTCGGATACACTCTCGCGGGTGGTGCGGCTTGGCACACCAATCGCAATTGGGGCACTGGCAGGGATCGTCTGTGAGCGCTCAGGTGTGGTCAATATCGGGATCGAAGGCATGATGTTGACGGCAGCCTGTTTTGGCTATGCTGCTGCCGCGATCTCAGCCCGCGCAATCTATGGCGATGCCTTGCCCGAAAGTGCCGTCAGAGGTGTCGTTTGGATGCCCTTGATCATCGGAATTTTGGGCGCAATCGTAACTGGCGGCATGATGGCTGCCTTGCATGCTTGGCTCTCAATTCGCTTCAAAGTTGACCAAGTAATCAGCGGTACGGTGATCAATATTATGGCAGTTGGGATTACCGGTTTTACCCGCACCAACTTTTTGCTCAAATTTGAATCGCCCTTGCGAACAGGCTTGCCGCAAATGCCACTTGGGCCGTTGGCCGATATCCCATTGCTTGGACCGATTCTGTTTGATCACAAACCAATCACCTATTTGATGATTCTGATGGTGTTTGGCCTAAACTTCTTCCTGTTTCGCACGGTTTGGGGCTTGCGAACCCGCGCAATCGGCGAACACCCCAAAGCTGCCGATACCGTCGGGATCAACGTCAATCGCATGCGTTATCGCAACGTAATTATTGGCGGGATGATCGCTGGGGTAGCAGGGGCTTGGTTCTCACTAGAAGGCTCGTTTGGCTTTGACGATGGCATGACCAGTGGTCAAGGTTTTATCTCATTGGCCGCGATGATCTTCGGCAAGTGGAATCCAATTGGAGCCTTTGGTGGCTCGTTGCTCTTCTCATCTGCCGATGCCTTGCAGCTCAAAGTACAGGCCTATAGCTTCGATTTGCCATCGCAATTTATGCAAATGTTGCCGTATGTGGTAACGCTAATTGTATTAGCTGGGGTGATTGGCCGCGCCCGACCACCAGCCGCCTCGGGCAAAGTGTACGAAAAATAAGCAGCCTTTGCGCAACCTTGTTCAATGCCATTCCGTAGCAACGCGGAGTGGCATTGGCGTTTAAGTGCATTGTTCTTGCTCTTCTCAGCAGCCAAGCCATCGTCTATACTAGGTTTGTAACTCAATTTTGTGTGTTCTTGGAGGTATTTTGTGAGCAATCAACCACCATATGGTCAACAACCGCAGCAACCAGGCTATCCACCGCAACAACCGTATGGTCAACAACCAGGCTACCCACCACAACAGCCAGGTTACCCGCCGTATGGTCAACAGCCCTATGGTTACCCACCACAACCTCAAAAGCGCGGCGGTTGTCTCAAATTTGGGATTATTGGATCGCTTGTCTTATTGTTGCTTTGTGGGATTGGGGGTTATTTCATATTCAAAAGCACGGTTGGGGATGCTACGGCAACCGTTGATAACTTTATGAAGGCCGGGGTTGCTAATGATTTCAACGCCGCCAAAGCCCTGGTGGATAGCAGCGTGCTCCCCGATGCTGAACTCGAAGGTTTATTGAGCCAACGTGAGCTATTTGAAGGCTATACAGGCCTTGGCGCGATACCAAGTAACACCAGTGCCAATAGCAATACCGGCGAAGCAGCAACCCTTGATATGACCGGAGCACTCAATTATTCAAGTGGTTCGGGAACCTACACCGTAAAAATGATTCGCGTCGGTTCAGATTGGGTTATTCAAGGCATTCGAATCCGCCGTAATTAATACCTCAAGCTTAGCCAAGCCCTCGCTGATTGAGGGCTTGGCCAAGTCAATTCAGCCTCACAACCTAGCCAAAATTCAATAATTCCAATCCTCAAACGTTGATTTAATGAGTCACGCTGGATCATTGGGAGTTTGCTATGTCGTCTAGGTCGATTAACCGCCGGTTATTGGTGCTTCAAGCAGGCTGGACAGTCGCTCAAGCCCAATTATTGCTCGCCCATAGCCAAGCCGAATATGTGGTTATTCAGCGCACTGAGCCGCAAACCTATTGGTATGTTTACCGACTCGAAGTTGTCCAAAAAGACTTAAGTCCCCATCACCCCGATGTTGCGATCTATCTAGCACTTAATTTGCAAGAAACTTCAGCCAGCCCCACCCTCAACAGCAATCAACTTGAAAATGCTGAATATCTGAGTGTTGTGCTTGACGATCAGCACCATTTGCAAGGCGTAATCAATCCCAGTGCTCAAGCCAAAGGCACAGAATTCGATCCGTTCTTCAAGGCTTATCCCTCAGTCGTAGCCCCAAATCATGCCCAACTTAACCAAGCCTTTGATCTAGCGGTGGGCTTTCGCGATACGCCTGATGCAGGCTTAATCGGCGGCCATAACCCGATTGTCATTCATGGCTTGCAAGTTGATGAGCAGTGCACGATTATGCTCAGCGGCGATGGCTTACAATTTGATCGTGAGCAAGCCGAATTGGCCTTTGACATGCAGGCCACGCTGTTTTTCAAGGCCACGCCAACCCGCACAGGCCGCTGTATGATGTATGTCGATTACTATCGGCAACGCCAATTGGTGGGCCATGCCGAGCGGGTTGTGTTGGTCGATAGCAACGCCGAGCCAGAGCCTAGCGACGCTAGCCCGTTTGATTTTGGCTCAACTCCGGTTGATCTGCTGATCAACCTGCGGCGCGATGGCGATACGTTCAAATGGACGGCAATGCCCCATGATCAAGCCTTTACGCCAGTGCACAATTTGCCGAGCCAGCAAGCCTTATCCGAGCAGGCCGCCCAAAATTGCGCCGTCGATCTGTTGGGTGCGGCGGTCAATCCAAGTTTATTGTTGGCGCAACGCGAACTTGAAGCCCTTGCCAGCGATCTAGGCCAATTTGTGCCAAGCCCAATTTGGCAATTACACAGTGATTTAGCCCAGAAATTGCAGCGCCCACTAACAGTTTTGCTGCGCAGTAACGATTTATCTTTGCCTTGGGAATTGGCGATGGTCGAAGCACCCTTGTTAGCTGGCGATCAGCCGCTGTATTGGGCCGCCCAAACCCATTTTGCCCGCTGGTATATTCACCCACAAGTCAGTCCAATGCCGCCCGATCAACTCAACATTAGCCAAATTAGTGCCATCGCCTCACGCTATGGCTGGGATTCAGGCCAAGCTGAATTGGTGCACGCCGTTGATGAACAAACCATGCTGCAAACCCAATGGCAAACCCAAGCCTACGAAGCCACGATTCAGGCGCTTGATCCATTGTTGAGTCAAGCCACAACCCAAACTGGCCATCTTTTACATTTTGCAGTCCATGGCCGCAGCCAACCCAATGCTCGCATTCAAGAAATTATCTTGGCCGATAATAATGCGATTTCGGCCAAAGCTTTGGTTGGCAACACTCGCCGCCGCCCACCCCAATTTAGCTTTGTGTTTATCAATGCCTGCCAAGTTGCCACCCCAGGCCAGAGCTTAGGCCAAGCAGCAGGCTTCCCCGCCGAAATTCTCAAAAGTGGCGCTGCGGGTTTTGTTGCACCGTTGTGGGAAGCTGATGATCAAGCAGCCGGAAGCTTCGCTGCCCAATTTTATAGCCAAGCTTTTCAAGCCCAACCGTTGGGCGCAATTTTGCAACAATATCGCCTAAGTTATGTGGCCAATAGCACCACCACCCGCCTTGCCTATATCTTTTACGGCCATCCAGCCTTGCGTTTGGCCTATTCGAGCAAAGGAGCAACCCATGCCCAACAACCAAGTGCGGCTTGATGGCAGCAGCCAAGCCCATGAAGTTGCCCCAAATTATCGGATTATTGCCCAAGGCATCACTGGCAATGCCGCCGTACCAAGCCAAGAGCCACGACGGGGTGAGGCGGGCGCTGGCGTGATCAAAGGTTTGGATTTGGCATTAATCAGCACCGAAAGCAAATTAGCCCAAACCTTCACCCTCGATCTTGAGAGCAGCCTGCCACCCCCACCCGGTGCCATGCGCGGCAGCAGCGATTTTGTGCTGCAAACTCCTGATTTTGGCAGCAATACAGCCCAAGCGGTGCTGTATACCGATCAAGCGACTGGCTATAGTCAATGGATTTTCCCTGAGCCAAGCCCAAATCCAGCAACGCAACGCCGAGGCGGAGCTAGCGTTACCTATCGCTTACCACGTGAGCCAATCGTACCGCTACCGCCAGCACCAGGCGAAGATGCTCGCCGTGGCGGCGTGATCAAAGCAATTCGCAAGGTTGTGCGGGTGATTGCATGGAAAACCGATGAATTGATTGGCAACACGCTTGAGGCAATTATTAGCAAGTGGGAATCGGTCAAACGCGCTTATGGCTGGCAAAACTTACCGCTGAATGATACCAATCCGGTTGATTGGTCACGGATGCAAACTGGCCGTAGTTTGTTGTTGATTCATGGTACATTTAGCAGCGCAACTGGAGCCTTTGCAGCCTTGCCCAACGAAACCATTGGGCGCTTGCAGCAAATCTACAATGGGCGCTTATTTGCCTTCAATCACCCTTCGCTGAGTGTCTCGCCCCAGGCTAATATTGACGAATTGCTCAAAACCATGCCCAATAACCTCGAACTCGATGTCATTACCCACAGTCGTGGCGGCTTGGTTGGGCGCGAATTACTCAGTCGGACACAGCAGGGCGTTCCATTACGAGTGCGCAAAATGGTCATGGTGGCTTGCCCCAACCGTGGCACGCCCTTAGCTGATGGCGAACACTGGCTAACCATGCTTGATCGCTATACCTCGCTGTTGGCCGATTTGCCCGATACCAGCGCCAGCGTGATTATGGAAGGTATTTTGACGGTTGTGAAATTAATTGGCCATGCTGGCTTGCGCAAATTACCGGGCCTTGCCGCGATGACTCCCAAAAATACCTATTTACAACAACTCAACACTGGGCAGCCCGGCCAAACTCAAATCTATGCCATGGTCGCCGATTACCAACCCAACGACCCGAATTGGATCAAGCGTTTTATGCGCCAACAAGGCAATAAATTGATCGACCATTTCTTTGGCGAGGCCAATGATGGAGTTGTGCCAACAGCGGGGGGCTACCAAGGCAACAGCGATGGTAGCGGCTGGTCAATTCCTAGCGAACGCCGCATTCTATTTGATACCGACAAACGGATCAATCACAGCAGTTTCTTTGGTAATCCAGCGGTTAACCAGCAATTAGTCGAATGGCTCAGGTAAAAGCAGAAGTCAAAAATCAAAAGTCGAAAGCTTGAGCTTTAACCGCAAAGTTTCCCAAAGATGGAATTGGCTATCGGATGGTTTGGCATACCCCACCATGTTCCGATAGCCTAGAATCATCGTATTCTTCCGATCCCCAACCCCCAACAACCGATCCCCAACTTCTATGTTCTTTGCTCTATACGCTTAAACATCGGGTAATTGCTTATCGTTGACCACCAGTGCGGCGGCGACAAGACTAGCCAGCACCTCAACTTTTTGCTGCACCTCAGGACTGAACGGCACAATCGTATGTTGCGCACGATCAATACAGTTGATCAATTGCAAAACGCCGATCACCTCGGTCGTACTATCTTTGAGCGGCACAGTCAGCAACGACATCGAATGATAGTTCATGGCCATATCAAAGGCCTGTGGGCCAGAAAAATCATATGAATCGCTGCCATACACATCGATCACATTATGCGAAACCCCACGATGCACCGTGGCCGCAGTAATCGTGCGCACAATCGGCTGGTCTTGATTATCGTACAACGCCAAAGCCGGAATTGGCAAATGCTGATCGAAAGCACTCAAATTAATTTTCAATGAATCAGTTTGCATGGTAACTGGACGCAGGGTTTGGGTCGAGGTACGCAAATACAAGGTACAGGCATCTGCCGAGGCTAGTTGTTTGGCGGTTGTCACAATTGTCTGAAACAAATGCTCAACATCATCTTCGCTGACCAACTGCACACCCAAGGGCAAAATCGAGTCGATCAACTGGGCGGTATGTGAGGAATATTGATCTTGTGCCGCTAACAAGGCCGCTTTGGCTTGGCTAATTTGCTCGTTCAACAAAGGATGATCGCGCACCACAGGTAGGATCGTGCGGTTCAGATGTTGGGCAATTTGGCGATAGAGCCAAGTGCTAAGCATAAGCCAAATCAGCGACCAAGCGGCAAATAAGAGCACAACGATTAATGAAAATGGCTGTCTGGCTGTACCAACCCACAATAAAAAGCCCACACCGACCAATAAAACTAAGGCCGAGCCAAGCCACAGCCAGCGCAAACGTTTGATTACCGTCAAGGCCACTTCAGTTTCAGACGGATTTGGCATACATATTCTCGCACTAAGAGTATCCCGATCATATCATGCCTTGTGGAATCAAGCCATAGAGCAATAATCCAATTGTCCAGGTGTGCTCAATTGACTTGATCGGTAACCATATTTCTCCACCCTTCCGTCCCTCCGCTGGAGGGAAACGCAGGGTGTTTTCATTCCCCTGCCCCCCCTAAATGACATGAAGTGGTTGGCAATCGTTGTTTGATGAACTTAAAATCTATGAATTGTTATGGATGGCCTTCGTGCTGCTGTTCCCTAAACCCTGACTGCTGGCTCCTAATTTCTCGTCCCTGCATGCTCATCATAGGTGAAGCCTTTGCTACTTGCACTTTTGGCACTTTTCTCGTTAAATAGAGCCAACATGTTAACGTTTACAAGGAGTAATCATGACAACACCGCGTCCTGTGTTGTTAGCCATAATGGATGGTTGGGGTTTGGCTCCGGCTGGCCCTGGCAACGGCGTTAGTTTAGCCAACACCCCCAATGTTGATCATTGGATGGCGACCTGCCCAACCACCCAACTGCATGCATCTGGCCTTGATGTCGGCTTGCCCGAAGGCCAAATTGGCAACAGCGAAGTCGGCCACTTGAATATCGGGGCAGGCTTGGTGGTCTATCAAGATTCCACTCGCATCAGCGAATCGATCAAATCTGGGGAGTTTTTTGAGAATCCAGCCTTTCTCGAAGCTGTTCAAATCGTCAAAGAACGTGGCACGAATATGCACTTGATCGGCCTGATTGGCCGTGGTGGTGTGCATGCCTATGATATTCACCTTGCAGGGTTGTTGCAATTGATGGCCCAGCAAGGGGTCAATCGCACCTATATTCATGCCTTTATGGATGGCCGCGATACCTTGCCGCAAAGTGGCCTTGGCTATATGCAAGAGTTGCAACGCACGATCGCCCAAATCGGCGTAGGCCAAGTGGCGAGCGTGATTGGCCGCTATTATGCCATGGATCGCGATAAGCGCTGGGAGCGCGTTGGTGCTGCCTATGCTGCCATGGTCGAAGGCGTAGGCCACACTGCCAGCGATCCAATTAACGCGATCGAGCAATCGTATTTGCGCGATGCTCGCGGTGATGAGTTTATCGAAGCAACGGTGATCACCGATAGCGCAGGCGTGGCCTTACCACGGATCAGCGCTGGCGATGTGGTGATTTGTTTCAATTTCCGCGCCGATCGGGTTCGCCAAATTACGCGGGCCTTGATGCAGCCCGATTTCAACACGATGGTGCAAGAATGGTATGCCAACCAAGCAGAACAAGGCTTGCAACTGCCGACCACGATTTGGCAACGGCCTGAGCAAGTGCCAAATTTACATTATGTCACCATGACTCAATATGATGCGACCTTCCCATATGCAATTGCCTATCCGCCGCATTACATCACTGAGCCGTTGGCCAAAGTGATCGCCGATGCTGGCAAGCGCCAATATCATAGCGCTGAAACCGAAAAATACCCGCACGTCACCTTCTTCTTGAATGGGCGGCGTGAGGAGCCGTTTGCTGGCGAGGATCGGGTGATGGCATCCTCGCCCAAAGTTGCCACCTACGATCTTCAGCCTGAAATGAGCGCCGAAGAAGTTGCCGCCAAATTACTCGATGCGGTCAACAGCCAAGTCTACGATTTCTTAGTGGTCAACTTTGCCAACCCAGATATGGTCGGCCATACTGGGGTAATTCCGGCGGTGGTCAAAGCCTGCGAAACGGTTGATCATTGCTTGGGCCAAGTTGTACCAGCAGTGGTTGCCCAAGGCGGCGTAGCCATCTTGATCGCCGATCATGGCAATGCTGAGCAGATGATCGATCCGCAAACAGGCGGCCCACATACTGCCCACACCACCAACCTTGTGCCATGCATTTTGGTCGCCGACCCCGCTACAGGTCTTACCCGCGAACACATTAGCCTGCGTGCTGGTGGCCGTTTGGCCGATCTGGCCCCAACCATCCTCGATTTGCTGGGCTTGCAAAAGGCCGAGGCCATGACCGGAACCAGCTTGATCGAAACCAAATAATTCCCCGATTTAGCCCGCTGACATTAATCGCGTCAGCGGGCTTTTTTTGCTCTCTCTAGATAGTTGATTAATCCTGCTCAGCTAAGGGATCGCGACCCCATGGGGATGAGCGGCAGTGGTATGCGGTCAGTATCCGATCCCACGGATGGGCGCGATCCTACAGTATTCACAGCGATGCCAGCCAGCATAATCCTTATTTGCGTGGTCTTTGACCCCATATCTGAATATCACACACTTCTAGATATAATAAAAACCGCTTTTTATTTTCATATATCAATAATATTAATTATAAAAATAATATCGATATTCATAGCAAAAAACCTTCACATCTTAGAGTGAAAGATATTATATTTCGACTAAAATACTTATCAAATTCTTAATTTAAAGTACTTTATTTAATAAAATAAAAAAGTATACTATTGTAATAATAAGCCGAGAAATTCTACTTCTATAGAAGAGTATTATAGACTGTGTGACGAATACTGCTTATGCGATGTTTGTTTATTCAAGGCTCATTAGTCACTTCATATGCAAACCTTGTACCGAAGGTATGCCCATCAGCCGGATGTCCGTCGAATTCATTTCGCCGTCATCAGAAGATCCAAAAAACAGTGTACGATGTACGCAATCCAACCGGACAGATTGCTGCAACCCTAACGTTATATCGCTACAAATGTACGCTTTGTGGTTCAACCTTTCGCACAACCCCGCTGACAATGGTACGAGGGGCCACATTAAGTCGTGGGTTATATCACCTCAGTGGAGTGCTTTTCCTGCTAGGGCTTAGCTATACCCAAGTTACAAAATTCTTAAGTTGCTATACGGTTAATATCTCGCGAGCTACTGTTCATATGGCGGTTCAACGCCTAACTCATAACCAAGCATACAGCCGTGCTCGAGTATTTACGAAGGTACGACGTGAAAATAATCAATGCCTATTGATGTTCGCACCAGCAGCTATCTGGGTTCCCTTAGAATTTATTCAAGAACATCATCAGTGGGCGTTTCGGATTAATCTGGCAACAATTCCAGCAGAATATTTTCCATTGCTTGAAAGTAGTTTAAATTCGCTAGAAACGATCAATTCTGCGGTAAAGCTTCGATTAATTCGTTAACAACGCTAGCTAACGATAGCTCATATGCGGAAACCATCCAATTTCATAATAGCTCGGAACCCGTAATCCCCAGTAGGCAATAAAAAATATGCCACCGACAATCACTGAGATTGCAGTAAAGCGGGTAATTCGGCTTGGGTTGGCACTGAGCCAGCGCTCAAAACGACCACCTGTCGCATACATAAGCCCCAACAAAACCAGAACCATAATTAAAATATTACTTAACCCTTGTAACGCTATTGCCAAGCCACCAAAGAATGGATCGCCAGCGACAATGGCATTACTGAAGGCTTTGCGAAACAATCCAAAGGGTCGGCCTATCGTAAAACAGCCGATGAGGAGGCCTAAACCAAAGGGCTTAAACCATGGATTGCGGGCAAATAGCTTAGCCAGCGGGTTTGGGAGAATCTGCAAGGTATGCAAACCCCACCAAACAAAAATAATCCCTAGGCCGACAAAAATAAGGCTTGATTGCGCTAAACGAATCGGGTAACCTTTACCAATTGGCAAGGTATCGTTATTAAGGATTGGCAGTTTTTCGCCAAGGAGGGTTCCAATGATCCCATAGCTTCCGCTGATCAGCAGAATACCCAAAGCCATCCAGCCTAAAGTTCGCCAAAGACTCATGGTGCTTTTGCCAGCTGTTAGTGGTGCAATGCAGCTAAATACGACACAGTTACAAGCGGTGAAGGTTGCAGCCAGACCTGCAGCAATCGAAAAGATTATTCCCGATAGTAAAGAGCTAGAATCCAAGACGAGTTCTTTGGCATCGGCTCCAACAATGGTATTGGCAATATTCGCCCCAAGTACATGGTCAGCCACCTCGAAGCTCCAGACAATCGCTAGTCCAAGCCCAACCAAGGCTGCGATTAGCACAATAATCCATGCTTGGCGCTGCGTTGTATCAGTGCTGCTACTAGCCGAACCTGCTACGGAGGTTGAATATGGTGTTTCTGTCATAGCTTTTCCTTTATGCGACAACCGACGTTGTGCGCTGAGCAACAGACAGGGTAAAGTTGCCACTCAGATCACAGTCGATCAGTAGTTCATCACCCGCCCGATATTTACCATGGAGCAATCCATTGCTGATTGGATCAACGATATGGGTTTGGATGAGGTGGCGTAAGCGTCGAACCCCACGCTCAAGATCGTAGCCATGATCCGTCAAATAGGTATGAGCATTTGAGGTTAGGTCGAGCCGAATTTCATGGGCTAGCACCATCTGGCGGACATCGTGTAAGAAAAGTCCCGCCAATACTTCAAGGTGTTCAGCTTGGAGCGGTTGAAAAAGAATTACATCATTCAGTCGATGGAGAAAATCGAGGCTCAGCGAGGCTTTGATTTTGTCAAGTGCTTGTTGTTTCAAGTGCTCATAGCGGGCTACTTGGTCAATTTCAGGGAGCTCAGCTCTAAAACCAAGCCCCGTTTGGCGCTTAAAGAGCTCAGTACCCACGTTTGCCGTACACAACAACAACACATTTCGAAAATCAACATAACGCCCACGCGCATCAGTTATAGAGCCTTCTTCGAGGATTTGAATGAATATATTGATCACATCAGGATGGGCATAATCAATATTATCAAGCAAGACAACGCTATACGGACGGCGACGAACGGATTCGGATAATTGACCGCCCTGATCATAGCCAATATAGCCAGGCGGAGCACCAATCAAGCGACTGACACTATGGGCCTCGGCATATTCGCTCATATCCATCCGGATAAGTGCCTTGTTACTGCCAAGCAGATATTCCGCCAAGACTTTGCTCAACTCGGTTTTGCCGACCCCTGACGGCCCTAAGAACAATAAAGCCCCGATCAGCTCTTGCTTCGTTTTAAGTCCGGCAAAAGCGCGTTGGATGGCTTTGGTTACCCCTCGAATTGCCTGGGCTTGACCAATCACCCGCTGACTAAGAATCTGCTCGATATCTTCGATACGGTTTAGGCCATCAGAAAAAAGTTGCGCTAAGGGTATCCCTGTTTGGATTGCAAGCACTTGCGCTACGTCGCGCCCACAAACAACAGTGGTAGGCGCTTCAGCACTGGAAGCCACATCGTCGGATACAAGTTGGCGTTGCCGATAATACCAAACTCGACTCGCCGCTTCATCCAATAGATCAATCGCCTTGCCAGGCAAATAGAGATCAGGAATATATTGGGCAGCCAGTCGTGCCGCAGTATACAAAGCCTCGTCGCTCAAGCTAAGCTCATGATGGGCTTCGTATTTCGGACGAATACCCTGTAAAATTGTTACCGTTTCCTCGATACCTGGCTCCTGCACGACAATTGGCTGAAATCGCCGTTTGAGAGCGCTATCTTTCTCGATATGCTGGCTATATTCATCAAAGGTTGTTGCCCCAATGACCCGCAATTTGCCACGAGCTAAAGCTGGCTTTAACATATTCGCTGCATCAACGGTATTTTCGCTTGCGCCAGCCCCAACGATCATATGTAATTCATCAATGAAAAGAATCGCATCGTGGTCGCTAATTTGGTCGATAACGCTTTTAAGGCG
The DNA here is from genome assembly GCF_039545135.1 of Herpetosiphon gulosus. Taxonomy (NCBI): domain Bacteria; kingdom Bacillati; phylum Chloroflexota; class Chloroflexia; order Herpetosiphonales; family Herpetosiphonaceae; genus Herpetosiphon; species Herpetosiphon gulosus. Next base: position 73,290 of record NZ_BAABRU010000019.1, read on the forward strand.
CTCCTCAAATTGCCCACGATAAATCGCTCCAGCCAAAAGTGAGCCAACATCAAGCGACCAAACCGAGGTTTTTTGAAACGATGGGATTGCACCATGAGCCAATTGCTGCGCTAAACCTTCAACAATTGCCGTCTTACCAACCCCTGGTTCACCAATTAATACAACGTTATTTTTGGTGCGTCGCCGTAAAATTTGGATGGTACGTTCAATCTCGGCGCTACGTCCAATCACAGGGTCTAGTCGGCCATTGCGGGCTTCTTCCGTCAGATTAATCCCTAATTTGGTTAGGAGTGAAGTATCGGCGGTATGATCAGGAGCTACCTCGGTGGATTTGGCATGCAAGGCTGCGTGCAAGCTATCGCAGACAATGCTGCCATGAAGGCCTAAACGTGCCAAAATATAGGGAACAAAGCCCTTAGCCTCGCGAGCTAAAGCTAAAAGGAGCTGTTCAGGGCCAATCTGCAGTTGATTGAGTTGATCAGCTTCACGTGCCGCAGTATCCAAAAGGGTTTTTGTATGAGGGGCCAGCGGGAGGTAGGCAGGAAGCAAGGTTTGTTCATCATGGGCATGCGGGGTAATCATGGTCTGAATAATCTGCCGAGTTTGGGGATAGAAAACCCCTAATTCGTGCAATATCTGCACCGCAAGACCCTCATTTTGCCGCAATAGCCCTAACAGCAAATGCTCTGGGCCTAAAAAACTATGGCTAAGACTCCGAGCTTCCTCTTGGGCCAACAACATAATATGCTGAATGTTGGGGTTAAGCCGTTCAAACGTATTCGCCATAATACCACCGCACACAAATCAAAGGCTACAAACGACGCTCAATCCTACGTGCTGGCTGTGTGGCGACCAACAATGCTGATGGTGAGCCAGCATGTAATCAATCCAAACAATCCAACGAGCAGCATAGCAGGGCGTAAGGCCGTAAATTCGGCAATCCAACCATAGATCAAAGGAGCGATCAGCAGTGCTCCATAGGCCGACATCATAATTGGCGCAGCGACAGCTCCACTATTATTGGGTGATAACGGAGCCGCAGCACTGAGCGCCGTTGGTTGAATACCAGCTACTGCCAAGCCCAAAATAATAAAAGCCACAATCGATACAGGAATCGTATTAAAGAGCAGCAAAAGCGCCGCCGCAATCAGCATCCCGATTCCAGAAATGAGCAAGGAAACCCGACTCCCCAAGCGAGCAACAATTGGTGCATTAATAAAACGACCAAGCAGCATTGCTCCATTAAACAAGGCAAAAACGGTTCCGCTAAGCGCAATTGAGGCTTCTAAACCAAGTAAATAAATGACTGTCCAAACGACAGCGATAGCTTCCGAGGCGCTGCCTAAAAAACAAATACTTGCGAGGGCAATAAACAAAGGTTTTTTGTGGAAGCTCCCGTCTGCTGGATCAGCTGATTCAGTTTGGGCTTGGCCGGCAGTTGGGTAGCGGGCTGGAAATGTCGCAAGGATAATCGGGGAACAACAAATCGCTGCCGAAGCTATGGCAACTGCTTGATACGACCAACCAGATTCGAGGGCAAATCCGGTGATAAACGCCCCTAACATAACCCCGCCGCTTGATAAGCCATGCATAACATTCAAAATATGCCGACCACTAGCCTGCTCAAAATCCATACTTGCACTATTGGTCGCCGCATCGAGCATGGCAAAGCCGGCTCCTGAAAGAATCAGGCCAAGGATTAAACCCCAAAGATTGCCAATTGTCGCAAACGCAAGCATGGCACTGACTAAAAGCAACAAACTCAAAATGGATTGCCATTTATTCCCAAGTCGCAGATAGAGCTTACTGTTAAACATTAATACCAGAAACCCTACGACCGGCAGGGCAAGCTGGACAGTCCCAAAAATACCCTCGGTCAAGGCCAGGGCAAGCATAACTTCGGCTAAGATCACACCCTGCACACCTAGTACCAGACCAAATGCAATGAACTGCCCAGCCAACAACGCTATCAGCAGGGTTGGCTTCCAAGCCTGTTTGGTGGCGGGGTTGGCTTCATGGACCATTGATTGACTCATATGCTCCTCACTTGTACACATACCATCAACAAGCAGATGTGGTTGGAGGCTGTAATCATGCCCCCAACCACATTTCGGCAGAAACTGTGCGCCTTATGCGCGAGGAATCCGTGGATCTTCGTCAGCAATGCCATCACAGTTCAGGTCAAGTTCGCCATTGATAGTGCCATGACAAGGAATCAAATTAACATTGAGTTTGCCATCGCCAGTTAGATCGCCGAGCTTACCACGGAAAGTTCCGTAGATCACGGTGTTAGCCATCTTGCCAACGACGGGATCAGCTGTGCTTACCAACTGAACGGTACCAGGGGCAATAATCCCCGTTTCAAGGTAGCGATTAAGATCAGTGTGGGCCCAGCCCCAGAAACGACCACGCACACTGCGCACAATCCCAACTTCGCGCAAGCGTTCGCCACGTGCACCCTCAAGTCCATCTGAGGCATGCATGTTCATTTCTTTGAGTTTGCCAGGGCGTAGGCGCTCGGTACCAGCAGCGCGAGCCAAAGATACCGGAGTAACAATCGGTGCCCCAACTTTAACTTTGCCCGATTGATAGAATGGGCGCATCGTGTTCGATTCATAGATGTGCTGGGTTACAGTATCAGTGATAGGGTAGGAAGCACCACGGAACATAAAGGTTTCATAGTGGTTGCTGCCATCTTCATGGTAGTTCAACAGTTCTTTCTCGATCACCAGATCGCTCATAAAGCTTGAGCTATTGGTACAAGCTAATACCCGACCAAGGATTGATGAAAACCATTGGGGTGAGAGCCGGGCCTGCACCCAACCCATGCCAGGAACATTCACATCAGCAAAGCCTGCAATTTGCAATGGCAAGGTTTGATCGAAGGTGCGATCATTTTCATATTGAACTTCGTTGTAGACCATCGGATATTCTTGGCCAGTTAACTCTTCGAGGAACAAGGTCGCCCAATCACGGACTTCGCTATGGGTATCGCTCAAGGCAGCAGTTAAAGCTGGTACGGCTGCATCTTCGCCAACCTTAACCATCAACCAGAGCAAATTCCAGCGTACTGATGGGTCACTTTCAATGTTAAGGTGATTGCTCAAAACAGCTAAAGCAGCCTTTTGATTACGATGGGCATATTCCCAGAGTGCGCGTTCGCGCTCCAAGGCACTTGGATGATCAGCAGCAGCCTTCAGCAGTTCAGCATCACTACGGGCATCAAAATTGGCCAAGTGGGAAACCGGAGGTGCGCCAAAGCGGAAGCGTTCCGCAATATCTTGGAAGGATTGATTAACGATCAGGTTGTTCAAATCCGACGTGTTTGATCCGGTTGCCATTTGTTGTTTCAACATCTGAGAACTCCTTAAGTTAGCCATTGAGAACCTATAGGCGGTTGGAGAATTCCCGTATTGCTGCTTGCGCCTACCTTAGTATGCGCTATCGATGCCTGATTGAGTTCTTCGATCTTTCGATCTTTTAAAGTTTTTTTACTTAACCCTCAGCTTGAATTGCTACGAGTTCGGCAGCTTCTGGAGGAACTGTTCCATAGGTGATACCGTGTTCAAGGTAAAATTTCAAAAGCGTGAGCGCCTCACCCCAGCCAGTAGCACAACCTAAACATGCTTGGAGTGATGAGGTCGTTCGCTTGTAGCCTTGTTCGACCAAATGGACCAACGTTCCAGTGCCAAGCGGATTTAATGTAAAGGCTACGGTCGTTGGCTCGCCGCTTGGTGACCACTGAAATACAAAGCGTTGGGCAGGTAAGGCCTCAAGTACCGGGCCGCCATCTTCGGCAGTCCAACGGCCAGCCCCAAAATTCTGCCAACGCAAGTGAATCTTGCCTCCAGGCCGAGGGTCAATTGTCGTTCCTTGGGTAAACCAAGCATCCCATCCTGCACCCGTTGTCAGGGCTTCATAGACCCGTGCGGGGACAACATTGATATAGGTCACAAGTTCAATTGGTGGTACTGACTGAGAACCAGCCATGATCAAATCCTCCCAAACCGCCCATGCAAGGCTTCATTTGCATAGACTTAGGCCACAACTTTAACGCTCTCGAGCGTATCAAAGCCGCGGAACATAAACTCAAGGTTATCCTGGTCAACTCCGGCATATACTTGAACAAATTGCTTAATATTGCCGTTGAAATCAAGCTGATACGCTCGTCCACGTAGCGTTTCAGCAACCCATAACGTATCGTCCTGCACTGAAATTCCCGAGCCAAGAAAGCCGGGCTGAGGATGCCAGATAATCCGATGCTGACTGCTACCGGCCTCCATCTGAAAAACCATACATTTTTCTTGGGTACCTTCGCTCATCGTGCCCGCGAATGAACCATCAGGTAGCCGTACAACCCCAACCAGCGAGGCATCAACCCCCGAGATTTCACCAACAACCTCTTTTGCGCCATTTCGGGTATTGATCCGAATAATCTGACCACCGCTAGCTTTACCATGAGGTTGACGGGTATTCGCAACCAACACATGATCTGGACCATCAACACTTAGCGTCGAGGGCTGATCAAGCTCATCGGCAAGCACTGAAATCATGCCAGTCTGAAGATTGATCGCGATGACCTTGCCATTGCCTTGCCAATTGTTAAAATCGCAGGCAAGCACTTGTGTATCATCAGGAGTGATCACTAAACCAGCCAAATCAAGCATCTGATCTTGGTAAGGCAGGCCTGAGACCTCGTCATAGGCAGTAAAAGCTCGCAGCAAATTGCCGCTTTGAGCATCAATCTCAAGCACGGCGCTGGTTCCAGCAACCCCAACGTGTGAGGCCGTAGGGCCACGCATGCCACTCATCGAAACATACACCCGACTGCGATCTGAATTGACCGCGACATCCCAAAGATGCGCCTGATAGGCACTAGAAATATCTAAATATGGGCGGCTTTGGCCATCACGGAGCAGCGAAATCCGATTGGAACGTTGATCGACGGCCAATACATCGCCTCGCTTAAGGGTCGTTGGGGCATGGGCCGTTACAATAAACATGGTATCGACAACCTTATGCAACGCTGGGAGTTGGGTCAAGCTATGCACATGGATCGCCGAAACAATTTGTTTTTGAATTGTGGCTAAGGCTTTTGAAGAGGCATCGGCGGTAAGGACGGAGATTGTGTACTGGTTTGTTTGGATATTCGGCAATCCGCGAATTGTTGGTGAGTCGTCGGCTGGTTCTAACAAGGCTTTTTCGGTTGCACTTGAGGTCATGGACTAACTCCTTTGGACAAAGAGCTCAAGCTGTTGCTGAGCAAGTACCATAAAATAAAATAATGCGCTAAGAAGGGGCGGATCAGTTGGCTGCATTGGGCGTAGATGGAGATCAATATGGTTTTGATAGCGACCGTTACGGACCCATAAGGGACGATCACCCATGCCAACCAAAAGATCTTCTCGTTGCCAATCAAGTAATAAAAACGATCGAGGGTCTTGCGACCACTCAAATGCGGTTGCAAAAATGTAATAACGGCCATCGGCAACCGGTGGAAGCATATATAAGCGGGATGCAGGAGCAATCGTATAGGCAATCGGCTTGCCTTGAGGCATTGGCAAGGGATACAAGCCAATCAGCGTGGGTGTTGCTGGCCTTTGGGTTTTAATAGCAACGGGTGTTTGGGCTGCTTGATGGGCATAAACCGAACCCATAGCGATTTGTTTGTGCGAATGAAATATGCTTGGTAATGCCCGTTGTTGGGCTTGTAGAAACGCCTGAAACAAGCGCCAATTGTCTTGATCGGCTAACTCGCGAAACCCTTGCGGTGAAATGCCTACCAACTCGGTAAAACGCGAGCTAAAGGTTCCGAGGCTGTTATAGCCAACCTCGTAGCAAATATCGATCACCCGCAGGGTTGTATCGATCAAAAGCCGTTTGGCGGCATCTATCCGTAGTGCCGTCAGATAGCGGCTTGGCGGAATTCCCACAATCGAACGAAATACTTGATTGAAATAACATGGACTGAAATTAGCCATTTCAGCCATATCATTCAGCGACATAGGATTCCAGAAATTCTGCCGCATCGTTTCAACGACTTGCCGAACGGCCTGTTGTTGCTGCGTAATGCTTGAACGATCAAAGCCTGTGTGCGCCGGTGCGCCATACGTCATACGCGATAGTTCCTTAGCTAGGAGCCTGACCCCAAGACTTCTTGCTGAAGTGGAGTCTGCCAAGTTTGCCAAGCATTATCACCATCGAACCAGAGTTTGCGCTCGACCATGATATATGTTCCATCAGGCTGGGGCTCGTAAATATAAAAATCGGTGATCGGCGTAAGATAAATATGAACTGTTGCCGCCCAGGTATCAGTTGCGTTGACCATATCGTGGAGTTGGCTCGTTTCATCAGGTAAGATCGGGGTTACATAGGCGGCCTTTAATACGCTTGTTTCTTGCTTTTGGAGCCATGCACGCTGAGCTTCGGTGCGGAGAATCTGATATTTTGCTTCGATGGTATGTCCAGCTAAGGCAGCAACAGCCCCAACAGTTCCATTATGATCATGAATTGGGCTGGCGCTTTGGGGTCCCCACAACACGACCACAATTTGAAAATCATCATCAAAGGAATTAAGCAAGATCCGCGTATACAATCCACAACTGGTATTCGTAATATTAACTTGGCGATTGGCTGGCTCCGAGACAAACGCAATCAAGGCTTGCCTTAGTTGGGCAAGTTGGGTCGATTGCGCAAGGGCTTGGCGTTTAATCATTCGAATGGCCTGAATGAGTTCGAGTGGCTTCATCATGGAACTCCTTTTGTTTAGAGCCACCAACGTTCAGCACCCTAAGGCCTGCATCAATCCACGCATGGATTAACGCTATCCGTTGGGTTTGTAAATTTGCCAAGTGTTTTTAGAAATATGGATTGATCAGAAAAGGTATGTACGTGGTTTGGGTGAATGGAATGTGGAATGCTAGAAGTATTGGTAGAGTGATTGGATTGCTTGACGCTAGCATACGCAACGTTTGGGCTAATTACTTCTTCTAGATTGCGCGTTTTTTGGCAAAGAAGGGGGACACTCTTCCATTATGATGCCTCAAATGGAAGAGTGCATGCAGATTTTAGGTTGTCAGGGCTGAGGGTACCGTCAGCAGTGGGGGATCAGTTGGGCGGCGACGGCGTAGACTAATTACGCCACAGCTCGTAAACTTATCTGAACGGAGCATAATAACACTGGCGGTTCTACCAAACCAAGCTGTCTGTTCACAAGGTAAGAGATAGGCCAATGGATCATTCGACCAAGGTATAGCCCCTGCAAATAGATGGTATCGGCCTGGTTTTTCAGCCTTGAGTTGAAAATCGCCAAGTGCATTAAGAAAAACACAACTAACAGGCTGGCCTAAAGGCGCTGCAATTGGATAGAGACCGATAAAAATCGAGCCACTAAAGCTTTCTGGGGCAATGATGCTCCCCTGCACAGACAATGCTTGTTGATCAGGTTTGGATTCATGCACATATTGGTGGTGTAGACGATCCAAGCGCGGAGTTTCAAAGGTAGCCTTGAGCAAGCGCAACCGTCGAGGTGAAACCCCAACAACCTGTGTGAACTGGGTCGTAAACGTGCCTAAACTACTATAGCCAGCCTCGAAACAAATCGCAGTAATACTTAAATCGGTGGTAAGCAACAAACGCTTGGCCCGATCAAGCCGCAGGGTTGATAAAAATTTACCAGGTGGCAGCCCAACCGTTTGGCGGAAGATGCGATTAAAATGGAAAGGGCTAAGGTTTGCAATATCAGCTAATTGTTCCAGCCGTAATAATTCATGTGATTGTCCTCGCATTACGCCAATAACCCGCTCGACCGCCTCGCTATAATGGGTTGTTTGATCGTGATCATGCCACTGTTCTGGGCTTGATGGCTGGCGAATACTCGATAGCGTTCCTCGTTGATCAGCAAGATTCCCCTTTAGCTCGTTGATTAATCCCGATTCCAAGGACATCTCGACCTCCTCAAATGACGATCACCAGATTAGGCTTCTACTCTGGGAGCTAGGTTCGACGTTGAGATGTGGATAGAACTGCGTTTGGCAGCCCAAGCCTGATAATAGAGCCAGAGTCCCCGCAGCATACAAACAAGCGAAAGCGCGAAAAATAGATCAAACACCACATTCGCCATAATTAATAAGCGATAAATCAGCGCTACCGCAACCCCAAAGAGGCACTGATGCCACGGTTTACTGGGAGTTGTCCCAGGATCGGTGATCATATAGAAAGTAAAGAGGGTAAAGGCGACACTCGTCATCGGGAGTAATGCCGGCCCAAATAAATGCCCACTGATGATCGTTCCTAAGGCTGCTTGGAGGACGAACCCGCCAATCCAGCCAAGAATCAGCGGCAAGCGTTTCGTAAAATGAATATTCAGGAATGAGCCAGAAATGACGATGATGACCGGAATTAGCAGATCGGCAATGCCATAGATATTTTCGGTAAAATGATATGGCGGGACAATACTTACCGCAGGAAACAAGACTAATGTCACCGAAATTCCAAAGTTAGATGGGTTGAGAAAGTGGCGTTCGCCCCGGGCATGCGGTGCACGAAACAGAGTTTTAGAGCCAATTGCCACAGCTGAAGCAAAGACAATTGGCCAAATACGCTGGTTGGCATAGACAAGCATACTAATTGCAAGCCCAGTAATATGTGCAGATAGCAGAAAATCGACCATACAACGCCAACCACCGCCATAACGAACAGGCCGTGATTCATCACGGGCAGCCAACCACTCAAGCAATAGTTCCATTCCATAGGTCGTGGCTAGTGCGGCCACAACATATGACCATGGCTGTTCAAAACCAAAGACAGTCCGGCCTAAAATGTTCAAAACGGTAATGGCAATCGCAAAGCGACGGAGCGCCATCACCCGCACATCTGGTTTTGGATCGATCATACTCACACACCTATCTAACGAGCCTCTATGGTACTCAGGTTTGCGTTATCCTTGCTGATTCTGAGGCTTGGTAATCAGCAGCGCCGCAAGAGCATCAATTCGTCGAGCCGAGCAAAATCGTATAATTTCCAGGTTTTAATAATTGGCGAGTTTTTACAATCGCCCCAGCCCTTGTTCGCCAGGTAATTTCGACATTAATCTGACTATCACCCTTCAGATCACCTAAACCGAAGTGCAGATCATAGCTGCGTTTGCCGGAGTGTCCGTTACCACCATCGACTTGGGCAACCAAGGTACGACCATCGGGAAGCGTGATCGTGGCATTTGCGCCAATCGCCGCCAAACTTGGGGTCGGATCGCTCTGATAGCCTGATAGCACGGCCAAAGGCTGATGAACATCGAGCGGTAGTCGTAGGCGAAGGCCCAAAGCTTTGGTGTTAATCGGGCTTGTATTGTGATAGAACCACGATGATTCCCATTGATTGGCTAAGGCAAAATCTAAGCGTCCATCACCATCAACATCGGCTGTAGCAATGCCACGGGTTACATGAGGAGCATCCAAATTAAGCTCGGCTGCAAGATTGTGATAGCGGCCAGTGGCATCACGAACAAAAAAGGGATTAATTTGATGACCAGCAATATCATCGCCAGCTTGAAAGCTGGGCCAACTAGCAGGATCAGCCAATAAGGCATCATTACCAGTTGCTAATTCTTGTAGTTCAGGCCAATTATTAACCGTTCCTTTAACAAATCCGGTTGCCTGCACTATCTCAAGACTGGTGTCGTTATTAAAATCCGCCACCCGAATATCCCATCCCCAGCCGCTGCGAGCTAAACCCAAAGCCTCGCTGTGATCGCGGTAAGGGGCAAGGCCTTGAGTAAAACTTGTTTGATCTCCAGTGCTGAGGAAGGCAAAGTTACTCTCATGCAGTCCATAATCGGTCGTAATGTTGCTGACAAAAATGTCTGGAATAGCATCGCTGTTGAGATCGCTGAATTCAACACCCATCCCCTTGAACGAGTCATGGCCGACCCTTTTTGAGCTTGGAATATTAAATCCCGCTTGGCCTTCCAGTAATAAAAATTTTAGCGTGCCAGGTGTTGATTGATTAAGCAGTAACCGATCAGGTCCGAAATCGTTGGCAATATAGAGTTCTGGTAACAGGTCGCCGTTGAGGTCAGCAGCACCTAGGGCAAACGTCCAGCCATGATTAAGTTCGCGTTCGAGCACCTGCTCAACCGGCATAAACTGACCCCCAAATGGTTGATCAGGACGAGCAGTCCAGCGCAAGAAGTGTTTGTTTCCTCCGTTGAACGCTCGCGACATTGAGGCCTGCATCGACTCAGCCTTGCTAGAGTTTTCATCTAAGATCTGCGCTCCATCGGGAAAATAATTACCTAGAATTAAATCTTGATGGCCGTCGCCATCGAAATCGGCAAGTAACCCTGCGCTGGTATACCAACGTTCGGACTGGCTAATGAGTTCTTGGACAACGAATCGCTCAGCGGTAAGCGAACCATCGGTTGGTTGTTGGAAAAACAGCAGTGGTGTTCGTCCCCAGTAATAAACCAAGAGATCAAGCACACCATCTTCGTTGAAATCACCCGGTAGACATCCCATTGGGGACATCGTGGTTGGGTTATAGGGATGTGGGCTGGGATTAAGCGCAAAGGGCACGTAGCGCAAATCGGCCTGAGGTACGGGAGTAACAATCACTTGATCAATTCGTGGGTCAACATAGCAAATATCATTGGATAACCCGTCAGCATCAAGATCGTTGATGGCGATTGCTGCTCCGACCGATGAGATCCAAGCGCTAATATGGGTCAAGCTCGGATTGACTGTCCGAATAGTCGATTGGGGATAACCACTTAATGTTGGCAGGGTTGAGGGGGTAAATTGAAACGATTTGGCTAATTCGCTGCGTTCTGCTGCCGATAACTGTGGTTCTCGGGCTAAGCCAAAGCAGATCAATAGGATCAGGCTAACGATGAAACGTCCGTGATATTTTTGCCACAAGCTCCTAATCATACGCATAGCACCTCCTATAAGGAAACTTTTAGATACGCAAACAGCCAAGATCTAAATCACCTTGAGATGATCGAAATCTAAACAATGACTGATCGAACTAGCGGTTTCTATACCGAAACTGCCAGTCTTAGCGGCTATCGCAATCGTAAACCACACTGATTGGCAAGATTGGATGCAACGAATTAAAACTTGCCCTGATGGATGGAGCGGTGTTGGGTGGTAACAGTGGATAGAGAGGAGATCGAGATGTTCTATACCTAAAGACAGGTTGTTGTTACCACAGTAGATCATGTTCTTGATGGCGGAAATGTTCCAGCAATGGGTAAAAGGATTGTGGATGGTATTTGAGGATTGTGGTTGATTTAGGGTTTTGCTGTTTCATTTAAGCCATTATGCGCATGGGTTGCTGTTAAAAATTATCCTCCTTGCTATACTATGCTTCGAAATAATCCTGTATGCGGATCTTCAAGCCGAAGCTTAACATATTCGTAGAATAAGAACAACTAGGGATTGCACTTTAGATCGTTCGAGATTTGGTGGTGTTGAGGTAGCTCAATTAATCGTGCTGATCCGCGTTGCGACGGCAATGGATGTGCCCATACCAAATAACCTGCATCATCAGCCTGCTGTCACAATCAATGCCAGTGGGCTTTTTAAATTTAGCTAGATAGTTGATTAATCCTAGACAATTATGGTACTCTAGCGACATTCCAAGCATGCTCATCCATCACTCAAGCCACAAGTATCGTCAATATCCTATAACCGAGCCTTTAGAATATCATTGAATCACAACGATTTAGCCCTTGGTAGTACGCTATTGTTGTGCTCACTAGCCGCAATACTCATCACCAGAATATAGCACAATAGTCCTATGACAGTGTAGGCCTTATCTGAAAGATTGTAGCTAAACACTCCCCCTTATAGAGCTATCTAGATAACTATCAACAACAGGGTAGACAATCTCAGTACAAGGAAGGCAGGCTCTATGTTGCTTAACCGTGTCTTGACGTACCCGCTGCGTCTCTCTCCACTCGAAGCGACATTTGCGCGGCGCGGGTTTCCCATCGGCGATACGCAAAATCAAGCCCGGCTTGAAAGAATCGGCAAAACATTTTTACATGGCTATCACGCTGCGCTCGATAACCAAGGCTTAGGCCAACTCAAACAGCAACTTGAGCAGATCGACCCCCAATTACAGGGTTTCGGCTTCGAAGGCGCAGGCATGGGCTTGGCAATCCTTGATCAACTTACGCCATGGAAAGGCCAGCGCGTCCAAGCGTTTTTAGCCAACGAAGGCCAGCATCAACGCTATGTTATTCATGTTGGGGTTGGTTGGGCCGTTGCACGGATGCGCTGGACGCTGCCAAAGGTGGTGCAAGCGCTTGACCCGATCTTACGCTGGTTGGTGCTCGATGGCTATGGCTTTCATCAAGGCTATTTCGCTTGGCACGAGTCGTTCATCCAGCAGCACCACCCCAAAAAATTCGATGCCAAACAACTGGCGATTTTTGACCAAGGGCTGGGCCGTAGTTTGTGGTTTGTCACCAGTTCCAACCCACGCATGATCGCCAATGTGATCAGCCGTTTTGCCCAAGAGCGCCAGATTAACCTCTGGGCCGGAATTGGCTTAGCTTGTGCCTACGCTGGCAGCAACAATCCCGAAGCCTTGCATGCCATCGCTGAATTGGGTGAAACCTATAGCACCGCGATTGCTCAGGGGGTAAGTTTTGCCGCCAAAACACGTCTTCATGCTGGGTACATCCCTGAGCATAGTGAGTTGGCCTGCCAGATTTTATGCCAGCAAAGCGTGGCTGAAGCGGCGGCTATTACTGATCAACAACTTCTCAGTGTCAACCAGGATGGATCAATTGACTCATACCACCATTGGCAAGAGTTGATTCGGGCTTGTTACTTGAAGAAAGAGGCCGTCGCCGTATGAAACAGACCTTGTTGAAATACCAAACCCAGTTGCTGGCTGTCGCGGTGCTAGTTGGCACGTTTATTGTGGCCCAACCACCAACGCTTTCCCAGGCTGAGCAAGCCGATTTGAGCCAAAGTTTTGGCTTTGCGCAGCAGCCCCTTACCCCATTGGCGGGCCATACTCAGCGCTTTATTCGCCCAGTTAATCCAAGTTTGGTCCATATTGATGCTTGGATCTCGTCGGTTGGGGCGGCGATTGCCCTCAACGATCTCGATAACGATGGTTTATCCAATGATATTTGTTATGTCGATACGCGGATTGATCAAGTGGTGGTACAGCCAGCCCAAGCCAGCAACGCGCGTTATCCAGCCTTTGCGCTTGATCCAAGCAGCCTCAAATACGATGCCAGCACGATGGCTCCGATGGGATGTTTGCCCAGCGATATCAACGAAGATGGCATGCTCGATTTGATTGTGTATTACTGGGGTCGCACGCCAATTATCTTTGTGCAGCAATATCAAGGGGCAAATGTCGATCTCAGCAGCCAAAGCTATGTCGCCCAAGAGCTTGTAACCACAGGCGAGCGCTGGTTTACCAACACTGGTTTGGTCAGCGATTTCGACGGCGATGGGCATCAGGATTTGCTATTTGCCAATTATTTTCCTGATGGCGCGGCGATTCTCGATGCCAAATCGAGCCGCAAGCAAACCATGCAAGCTTCGATGTCACGCGCATTCAACGGCGGCGATAAGCACTTTTTCCTTTGGCAGCAAACCAGCGCCGAGCAAGCGCCATTTGTGGCTGTGCCCGATGTACTCAGCGGCGAGTTGAACCACGGCTGGACGTTGGCACTGGGAACCTACGATTTTAACAATGATCTGTTGCCCGAACTGTATATTGGCAACGATTTCGGCCCAGATCGCTTTTTGATCAATCGATCAACGCCTGGCACGATCAAATTAGAGCTAGCTGAGGGCAGTGGTGGCTTCACGATTCCCACATCCAAAGTGCTAGGCCACGATTCGTTCAAAGGCATGGGCGTTGATTTCAGCGATCTCAACAGCGATCAGCACCCCGATATATTTGTGAGCAACATCACCACGCCGTTTGGTTTGCACGAAAGCAATTTTGCCTATGTCAGCGACCCCAGCGCCAAACTCGATCAAAGTGAATTGCCCGATTACACCGACCAAAGCGAGCAACTTGGTTTTGGGCGCAGCGGTTGGGCTTGGGATATTAAGTTGGCTGATTTCAATAACGATCAGCGCGACGAGATTTTGCAAGCCACGGGCTTTGTCAAAGGCAACATCAATCGTTGGCCTGAGCTGCAAGAATTGGCCACAGGCAACGATCAATTGCTAGCCGACCCCGCCAGTTGGCCGCGTTTCAGCGCTGGCGACGATATTGCGGGCCATCAAATTAATCCATTTTTCAGCCAAGCCGCCGATGGCCGCTACTACGACCTTGCCAAACCGCTGGGCTTTGCACCAACCGTCAGCCGTGGCATTGCGGTTGGCGATGTTGATGGCGATGGCAAGCTCGATTTTGCCGCAGCCAACCAATGGGAAGATTCGATCTTCTACCACAACACCAGCCAAAACAGCAATCAAGCGCTTGGTTTACGCCTACGCATCGCAACTGATGACAAGGCCAGCAGCGTTACAGGTTTCCAACCAACTAGCGCCGCGATTCCAGCGATTGGGGCACATGTCACGGTTAAATTACCCGATGGTCGCACACTTACCAGCCAAGTTGATGGCGGCAATGGTCACTCAGGCAAACGCAGCTACGATCTGCACTTTGGCTTGGGGGCGCTTGATCCACAAACCCAGCTTGAAGTAACCCTGCGCTGGCGTGGCCTTGATGGCAGCGTTCAAACCAGCGTCGTTCAGCTCAGCCCGGGCAACCATACTTTGGTACTTGGCCAATAATTGCGCAAGGAGTTTTGTATGCAAACCGCCGTTCCTGATATTCGAATTATGGCCTTGCGCCGTTTTGCCATCGCCATCAGCTTGCTGAATATTCTTGGCCGCACGATTTTTGGCTTTGAGCAGCCGTGGTCGTATGTGCTGGCCGCCTTGGCAACCACCTATGGCCTGGAAATTGTGTTTGAATTGATGCTGGCTCGCCAGCAAAAGCAGCAGCCCAATTTTATGGGTGGCTTTGGCAAATTGGTCGATTTTCTGTTGCCAGCGCATATTTCGGGCTTGGCGATTAGTATGTTGCTGTATTCGAATCAGCGCGTTACGCCGATTATTTTTGCCTCAGCCGTAGCAATTTGCTCCAAAATTTTGTTGCGTGCGCCGCTGGGCAAGGGCTATCGCCACTTTCTCAACCCATCGAATTTTGGCATTACCGTGACCTTGCTGCTGTTTACGTCGGTGGCTAGCGCTCCGGCCTATCACTTTACCGAAAATCTGTATGGCGTAGCCGATTTGTTGCTGCCTTTGGTGATTATCATCAGCGGCTCGTTTTTGAACATCAATTTCACCAAACGCTTACCATTAATTATTGGCTGGGTTGGTGGGTTTGTGTTGCAAGGACTATTTGCCATGTTCGTGACTGGGCATAGTTTGAATGCCTCGCTCTTGCCGATGAGCAGTTTAGCTTTTGCCCTATTTACCTTCTATATGATCACCGATCCCGGCACAACGCCCAGCCGTGGTTGGATGCAATTTGCCTTTGGCGCGAGCGTCGCAGCAGTTTATCGAATATTGATCATCTTGCATATTCCCTACACGCTATTTATTGCCCTAACCTTGGTGTGTATTGTGCGTGGAGCCTATTTACACTACCATGCTTGGAACACTAAACGCCTCGCAGCAACCCAAAATCAACCAAACCTAGCCTCAGGAGCAGAAGCATGAGCCACGCTATTGCCATCGTCGGGGTAGCATGTCGCTACCCCGATGCCGATTCGCCCAAGGCTCTTTGGGAAATGGCCCTCGCCAAGCGCCGCGCTTTTCGGCGCATGCCCAACCAACGCTTGAATAATCTCGATTATATTTCATCCGATCCGGCAGCGATCGACAGCACCTACGTTGAATATGCCGCCGTTTTGCGTGATTACGAGTTTGATCGGGTGCGTTTTCGCGTGCCTGGCCATAGTTTTCGTTCCGCCGACATGGCCCATTGGTTAGCGCTCGATGTTGCCGACCAAGCTTTGCGCGATGCTGGCTTTGCCGATGGTCAGGGCTTGCCGCGCGAAAGCACCGGAGTGTATCTTGGCAATACGTTAACTGGTGAGTTTTCACGCGCCAACACCTTGCGCTTACGTTGGCCATTTGTAAGGCGGGTGGTCGCGGCTGGTTTGGCAGCAGAAGGCTGGTCGAGTGAGCAACGTGGTCAATTTTTGCAGCAACTCGAACAAAACTACAAAGCACCGTTCCCGATTGTCGATGCCGAAACCTTGGCAGGCGGTTTATCCAACACGATTGCAGGCCGAATTTGTAACCATTTTGATCTCATGGGCGGTGGCTATAGCGTTGATGGTGCATGTTCATCATCATTATTAGCGGTAACGACCGCCTGCACTGCGCTTGCCAGCGGCGAAGTTGATGTAGCCTTGGCGGGCGGGGTCGATCTCAGTCTTGATCCATTTGAGTTGGTTGGTTTTGCCCGCGCTGGAGCCTTAGCAACAGATTTGATGCGCATTTACGACCAACGCTCGGCTGGATTTTGGCCAGGCGAGGGCTGTGGCTTTGTCACCTTGATGCGAGCCGAGGATGCCTACGCTGAGCAACGCTCGATTTATGCCGTGATTCGCGGTTGGGGCATTTCGTCGGATGGCAGCGGCGGGATCACCCGGCCCGAAGTTGCTGGCCAAGTACTAATGCTCAAACGTGCTTATCGGCGCACTGGCTTCAATATTGATCAAGTGGGCTATTTTGAGGGCCATGGCACGGGTACGGCAGTTGGCGATGCAACTGAATTGCAAGCGATTGCCAAAGCCCGACTTGAAGTGCAGAATCCCAATTTGCCCATCGCCGCAGTTGGTTCGATCAAAGCCAACATCGGCCATACCAAAGCAGCAGCAGGCATTGCTGGTTTCATTAAAGCCACAATGGCAGTGCATAACGCAATTTTGCCACCAACCACTGGCTGCGAACAACCACACAGTGCCTTGGAAACCTTGCGTGTGCTCGATGCACCCGAAGCATGGCCTGAGCACACCCCGCGTCGCGCAGGCGTAAGCAGTATGGGCTTTGGCGGCATCAACGCCCATATCGTGCTCGAACAAGCTGAGCAAGCCAAACCAGCCAGCAATTGGCAGCCGTTTATTGGCCAAAACCACAGCCAAGATCTCGAATTAATTGTCGTTGCCAAGGCTGATCGTCAAGCCTTGCTGACTGAATTGCAGCAATTACGCCAACGCGCCGAACAACTTTCCTATGCCGAACTTAGCGATTTGGCCAACCACTATGCCCAAGCCAATCCCACAGGATTGGCTCGTACCGCCGTAATTGCCAATAATCCGCGTCAACTGGCAACCAAACTTGATCTGTTGATCGCTCAGCTTGAAGCGGGAGTTAATCAACAGCTTGATTTCAAACAACAGATTTTTATTGGAATTGGCAAAAAACAACCAACGCTGGGTTTGCTATTTCCTGGTCAAGGTGCACCCCAAGCCAACCCCAAAAGCGCAGTATTTCAGCGCTTTGCCGAATTAAAGCCATTTTTGAGCCAAACCCAACTCAGCCAAGCCGAGCAAATTAACACTGCCAACGCTCAGCCCAATATTGTGCGGGCAACGTTGGCTGGTCTGGATTTACTCAAGCAGTTCAAGCTGCAAGCCAGCGCTGCGGTTGGCCATAGTTTGGGCGAATTAAGCGCCTTGCACTGGGCCGGAGCCTACGATCAAGCGAGCTTAATCGAGTTGGCTCAAGCGCGTGGCCATGCTATGGCGAATTATGGTCAAGCTAATGGTGGCATGGCCAGCATCGGCGCAGATCCAAGTACAATCAAAAGCTTGATCAACGGCGATCAAGCGGTGATTGCTGGCTATAACGGGCCACAGCAAACCGTGATTGCTGGCAGCCGCGAGGCCATGAGCACGCTGGTTGAGCGGGCACAGCAGCAAGGCTTGGCCGCCACCAACTTGGCAGTTTCACATGCTTTTCATTCGCCAATGATGCAGCCAGCGATTCCAGTGCTCCAAGCGCATGTCGCGAACATTAGCGCTCAGCCATTGCAAAGCACCGTCTATTCAACCATCACTGGTACAAAACTTAGTGCTCAGATTGAGCTTGGCAGCTTGCTCAGTCAACAATTGACTGATCCAGTGCGTTTTGTTGAGGCAATTGAGGGCCTGAGCGAGTGCGATTTGTTGATCGAAGTTGGCCCGGGCACGATTTTGAGCCGCTTGGCCAGCGAATGTATCGGCGTGCCCGCAGTTTCCTTGGAGATTGAAAGCAATTCGCTAGCTGGCTTGTTCAAGAGCCTCGCGGCAGCCTTTGTGCTAGGCAGCCCGTTGGATTTGAGCTATCTAGCCCAAACCCGCTTCAGCCGCCCATTTGATTTACGCCATGAACCAAGCTTTTTGACCAACCCTTGTGAAACAGCCCCAGCCCAACTTGATGATCACCAGCCAAGTTTGAGCCTCGCTTCCAGCCCTAGCGCCCAGCTTGTCAGCCCAAGTAGCAGCAATGCAACTGAGCCACTGCAAATTGTGCGTGAGTTGGTGGCTGCTCGCAGCGAGTTACCACTGGCCTCAATCAACGATAGCGACCATGTGCTTGGCGATTTGCACCTTAATTCGTTGACCGTTGGCCAGATTGTTAGCGAGGCGGCCCGCCTTTTGGGCTTGCAACCGCCTTTGGCCCCAACCAGCTATGCCAACGCCACAGTTGGTCAATTGGCCCAAGCCATCAGCGAATTGCAAAACAGCGCTAATACAGCCAGTGTTACCCCGGGCTACCCAGGCATTGCGCCGTGGGTCGAAAGTTTCGTGATCACGTTGGTTGAGCAACCAGTGCCAGCGCCCAAAATCAGCCGTTTGGCCAGCCAATGGCAATTGTTCCATGAGCCAGATTATGCTTTAGCGAATACGCTGAGCAGTGTATTTCAACAGCAAGCAGGCCAAGGCGTGGTAGTTTGCGTTGGCGAGACGGTTGATGGGGCAACGATTAAGCGTTTGCTTGAGGCTGCCCAATTTGCCTTGAGCCAACGCAACCCTCAGCATTTTGTGTTGGTGCAACATGGCGAGGGCTTGGCAGGTTTTGCCCGCACCTTGGCCTTGGAAAATCCGCAATTAGCGGTCGCAGCGGTGCATGTACCAATCGATGCGCCCAAAGTTTGTGATTGGATCGTGGCCGAAGCGCTGACCAGCACTGGCTATCTCGAAGCTCACTATGATCACAACGGGCGACGCACCAGCCCAATCCTAGAATTGATCACGCTTGGCGACAGTAGCGAATTACCGCTCGGCCCCGATGATCTGATTTTGGCGACTGGCGGCGGCAAAGGCATCACCGCCGAAAGTGTCTATGCAATCGCCAAAGCCAGCGGAGCAAAATTGGCCTTATTGGGCCGTTCGCAACCAAGCCACGACCGTGAATTAGCTCAAAATTTGCAGCGCATGCAGGCCGCAGGCATCACGGTTGGCTATTGGGCGGTCGATGTTGGCGATGCTGCCAGCGTGCAACAGGCAATTAATGCCATTCAAGATCAATTAGGCACAGTGACGATGGTGCTGCATGGCGCTGCCCGCAACGTACCCAGCCTGATTCGCAACCTTGATCGAGCCAGTTTTGAGGCAACTTTAGCCCCCAAAGTCCAAGGTTTGCACAACGTTTTAGCGGCGCTCGATCAGCAGCAATTGCGCGTTGTGGTTGGCTTTGGATCGATCATCGGGCGCATGGGCTTGGCGGGCGATGCTGATTATGCCGTGGCCAACGAACAAATGCGCCGAATCATCGAACAAGGCCAACACGATTATCCCAATTGTCGCTGGCTTAGCATCGAATGGTCGATTTGGTCGGATGTGGGCATGGGAGTGCGGCTGGGCGGGGTCGATCAATTGCTCCAAGCTGGCATCAGCCCAATTCCGCCCGATACGGGAATTAACTTGTTGCTACGTTTGCTGGCTAACCCAATCGCTAGCAGCCATGTGGTCGTCACTGGACGCTATGGCGAATTACCAACCTTGCAAACGATTCAACCAGAGCTACCATTCCTGCGCTTTCTTGAGCGCCAATGTTTGTATTATCCGCAGATCGAATTGATTGTTGAGGCTCAACTCTCGTCGAGCAACGACCCATATGTGGTTGATCATAGCTATCACGGCGAACAACTCTTTCCGACGGTGATTGGCCTCGAAGCCATGGCCCAAGTTGCCATGGCCTTAACTGGCTCGCAGCAGATTCCAACATTTGAGCAGGTTGCACTCCAACGGCCCATTGTTGTTCCCACCAACGAGCCACTGACGATTCGGATTTGTAGCTTGCAAGTAGCCAAGGGCGTGGTCAAACTAGCGATTCGCAGCCAAGAAACCTTATTTCAAGTTGATCACTTTAGCGCGGTTGCTCGCTTCGATCAGCCCGCCAACTTCAGTGCTGCACCCAACCAAATTGACTGGCCAGTGCTCACGCTTGATCCTGTTGCTGATGTGTATGAGCCGTTGCTGTTCCATCAAGGCCGATTCCAACGCTTGCAAAACTATCGCTATTTGACGGCGCGGCACTGCATTGCCAATTTGGCGACACGCAACGAGCCATGGTTCGGGCGCTATCTGCCGCAGCGCAGCGTTTTAGGCGATGCGGGCATGCGCGATGCCTTGATTCATGCTTTGCAAGTGTGTGTGCCTTATGCCCAAGTCCTGCCAGTTGCAGTTGAACGGATTATCTGCCAAACCCCCAATCAGCCAAGCGATTGGACGATTTATGCCCAAGAACGCGCTTGGGATGGCAACATGTTCACCTATGATGTGATCGCCATCGATCAACAAGGCCAAGTCGTGGAAGAATGGCAGGGTTTGCGCTTGCAACTCGTCGAGGGCAGCGGCTATAAAGGCGCATGGCCTGCTAGTTTGATTGGCGCATATCTGGAGCGACAAGTGCGCCAAGTGCTCCCACAAACCAGTTTAACTATTGCCGTCGAAACTGATCCAGCGCTCGAACGCCAACAACGCAGCGATTTGGCGCTACAACGAGCAATCGGCCAACTTCTGCCAATTCAACGGCGCAGCGATGGTAAGCCCGAAATAGCAGATTATGCGGTTTCGGCTAGCCATCATGGCCAATTGACCCTAGCAGTTGCCGCTCAAGAGCCGATTAGCTGTGACATTGAGCCAATTAGCCCACGCAGCATTGAGCAATGGCTTGATCTGCTTGGCGCTGAGCGCATGCAACTGGTCAAGGTCATTCAACAGCAAACTGGCTGGACGCTTGGCCAAACGGCAACCCAGATTTGGACAGCCTTGGAATGTTTGAGCAAAGTTGGCGCTGCCTTCGATAGCCCGTTGCGCTTTGAGCCGCAAGCCTCAAATAGTTGGTTGGTATTGCAGACTGGTCAGTATCGAATTGTATCGCAGCCGCTAAATGTGCGTGATGCAGAGCTGCCAGTTGTGGTTAGTATGTTGGTAGGAGCCTAAACCATGCACGAGGCCTATGAATATCGGCATATTGTTGGGTTTGAAGAAACCAACTTAGTTGGCAATGTTTATTATGCCAATTATGTGCTGTGGCAAGGGCGTTGCCGCGAAATGTTTCTGCGCGATCATACGCCAGAGTTGGTACAGGCTTTGGCTCATGATTTAGCCTTGGTTACCACCTCGGTTAGTTGCGAGTATCACTCTGAGCTATTTGCTTTTGATGATGTGGTGATCGAAATGCGGCTCAAGGAGCTGTTGCAAAATCGTGCCTTGATGAGCTTTCGTTATTTTCGCCAAAACGCTGATAGCCGCACGCTGGTAGCGCAAGGCGAACAGGGCATTGCCTGTATGCGACGGACAGGCGATGAACTCCAGCCTGAGCCATTTCCAGCAGCCTTACGTGCGGCGCTGCAACGCTATTATCAATAAAAGGAGGAAGATCGCATGCATCAACCAACAACCATGACCAACAACCGTGGAAATTTTCGTTTCAGCCGATTGATGGAATTGCTCAACGGACGCTGGCATAAACGCGCTAGCTACGCCTTTTTGGTGATTGTGGCCGCCCATTGGGCCGAACATCTCAGCCAAGCCTTTCAAGTCTATTCGCTGAATTGGAAGCTTTCCGAAGCTAATGGCGTGCTTGGTATGTTCTTTCCATGGCTGATTAGCTCGGAATGGCTGCATTACAGCTATGCGATTGTGATGCTGGTAGGCTTGATTATGTTGCGGCCAGCCTTCCAAGGACGCTCACGCATTTGGTGGAATATTGCCTTAGGATTGCAAGTTTGGCATCACTTTGAACATTTTCTGTTGCTATTGCAAGCCTTGCTGGGCACAACTTTCTTTGGCGCAGCCACTCGCACCAGCATTTTGCAACTGTTCTATGCCCGTATGGAGCTTCACCTATTCTACAATATTGTGGTGTTTTTACCGATGATGGTCGCCATGTTCTACCATGTGTTGCCACCAATTGGCGAAAAAACTACTCCAACCTGTAATTGCGCTTGGCATCAAAAGCCAGCGATTTAATGCCCTTACCCCCAACCTCTCTCCCACTGAACGTGGGAGAGAGGGAGCACCATACATTATGGCAAAACCAACAAATGAAAGCCCCTCGCCCGCTGCGGCAGGGGAGGGGCTTCTTACAAGGTATCAAGGGTAGGTTTTTAGATCCCTCACCCCAACCCCTCTCCCACTGCGGCGGGCGAGGGGCTTTCCAATGGTCATGATTCGGATGGTTCCCCCTCGCTCGCGTGCGGGAGAGGGGGCTAGGGGGTGAGGGCATAAACATCGATTCCAAATCCCACTCAATCCTTGTTAAAACCTACCCTTGAAAGGAGGGGGCTAGGGGGTGAGGGCGTGAAAATCAACGGTGAATCCAACCCCATGATTGTTAAAACCTACCCTTGAAAGGTTGGAGTGAGGGAGCGACAGAACAGTTTATAATTCAGCTCGCCGTTGGCTCAACAAACCCAGTGCCAACGCAGTGATCAGCCCATACACCGCCCATTGTGCCCCCCGCCCAAAGTAGTATTCGAGGGCATAAATTCCGGCAACATGTCCAAATTTACACCCAAATAATCCATCGTCGTTGCTACAGGCAAATTTGGTAAATAGTATGTGGGCAATACCAAAGCCAATGCCGCTAGCTAGAATCAACACCCATGCGTTCCTAATTATTGGCTTAATCGCTTGATACAAGCCCCAGCCCAATAATAAACCACCAGCCCCAGCCAAAATTCCAGTTTGATAAAATGCATCATTGGTATGAACATAATGCTCCAGTAAAATACTTGCGATACCTAACCCAATTAAACGATATCGGCAGGGACGGAGGATAGGGAGAACAATAATCCATAGTGCTACTAGCACAATTGGAAGCACTATGAACATTATCCAGACATCGATAATCCAGTAGAGCCATTGCTCAAGTAATGGGTCATCAACAATCCCATTAATAAACATCCAGAAGTAATCAATTGGAAAAGGGAGAACAATTTCAGCCAACCAGCCACCAAGCCATGTCGCCAGAAACCAGCCCAACCAGCCATAGCGTAACAATAGCGCATTCACCGCCGCAACCCGATAGGTTGGTGTCGTCTGCATCAATTATGCTCCTGCTCAAAAGAGTTCTGCTCATAGTATCGTTGCTATCACGAGGGCGATAGTGCAGATTTATCGCAGGTTGGTTGCACGATCCCAGCATACCTTGCAGAACCAACAAATGAAAGCCCCTCGCCTGCCGCAGCGGGAGAGGGGTTGGGGTGAGGGACTAACCGTTTATACTTCAGCTCGCCGTTGGCTCAACAAACCCAATGCCAACGCAGTGATCAGCCCATACACCGCCCATTGTGCCCCACGCCCAAGGTAGTATTCGAGAGCATAAATTCCGGCATAATGCCCAGTTTTACAACCGAACAAACCATCATCGTTACTACATGCAAATTGAACAAAGAGGCTTTGAGCTATACCAAATGCAATACTGCTAGCAGGGATTAATAGCCACGCTTTTTCGATCATTTGTTTTGTTGCTTGATACAAACCCCATCCCAGTAAAAATCCTCCGACTGCTCCTAAAAGTCCTGTTTGATACAATGAATCGTATGCTTCCGCATACCTATCAATTGAAATACTTGCGATACCGAGACCAAGTAAATGATAACGATAGGGCTTGAGTATAGGGAGAACGATGACCCATAATGACATCATTACAAGCGGGAGCAACAAGAACATACTCCAAATATCAATGATCCAGTAGAACCATTGCTCGAGTAGTGGGTTATCAACAATACCATCAATAAATATCCAGACATAATCAATAGGAAATGGGAGAACAATTTCAGCTAACCAACCACCAAGCCATGTCGCCAGAAACCAGCCTAACCAGCCATAGCGTAACAATGGCTCATTCACCGCTGCAACCCGATAAGTTGTTTCGTTAATCATTACTCGTTCTTTCTATTTAAACGAGCCGTAGCAGCAACCTAAGGTTGCTGCTACGGCTTACATTATTAAAAATCAGCGATCCGCACATTATCCAAATAGAAGGTTTGGGCGTTGCCGTTTTGTTGAATATTGTGGAAATTCACTCGAATCGATTGACCTTTAAATCCTGACTGATTTAAGGCTGTGCGAATATCAATTTTGCTGCTTCGGATATCGGTATACCAAAAATCACTAGCTCCTCGCGTACCACTGCCTGGATATTGGGCTAAGCGATAGGTCGCAAGGATCGCGCCATTTGAGGGCGATTGTAGCGATACCTCGATCCAGCCACTGCTTGGGAGATAGGTTGAATAGGCATAATCGAAGCGTAAAAACTTGGTGCTCGATAGCAAATCGACATATTGAAATAGCTCATTGGTCATGGGGATAGGATTACACGTGCCACATTCGGGTGGGTAAATCATTTTCCCAATATGGCCCGCATACAAACCATGATTTGGCTGTGCCCAGCTTGGCACCGCAAAGGCATTGGCCCAAACTCCCGTGCGATGGCTCCATCCCAACAGACTTCCTGCCTCAAAATTACCGTTGGTAAAGCCATGACTCGATAGCTTAAGAT
The DNA here is from genome assembly GCF_039545135.1 of Herpetosiphon gulosus. Classification (NCBI taxonomy): domain Bacteria; kingdom Bacillati; phylum Chloroflexota; class Chloroflexia; order Herpetosiphonales; family Herpetosiphonaceae; genus Herpetosiphon; species Herpetosiphon gulosus. The sequence goes on from NZ_BAABRU010000019.1 coordinate 98,294, forward strand.
TTTCGCTCGAGCCAGCAGCAAGCCGCAGATATGTGTGTTGTGTGGTTGTGCCAACGACAGGTGTTAGGAGGTTGTAGACAATCTCTTTTTGATTGGCTGGTATGCTATTAAATGCTGTTCCCAAGTCAAAGCCTTGTTTGCCCATTATCTTATAGAGTGAGTTAGGTCCATCGGCTCCCCATGTCCAGCCGGGATCGTTGGGAATCAAGCCATCAAAGCCAACATAGCCTTTCACTCCTTTACCGATGAGGAGGCTGGATAAGTCGGTTTCCTCAGCTGAATTACAATGAATAAGAGACCAGAGGCTGTTGGGGAATGTTTTTCCCTTGTAGTAAGTTTGATAAAAACGAATGGTTGTATTTAAAAGTGTTTTACCATCTTTTATATCTACGCTTATGTTCTTTGCATCAATATCTGCACGATATTCACTTTGTGCCGCAGCTGTTGCTAGATGTCCAGTCGTAATGGTATATCTGTTAGCGACCCCGGTGTAGTATCCATGGCCGATGGTATGAATCACCCCATACTGATCTAATTGCTTATACAGTGGAATGCGTGCATCGGCTTGCTGATAGACTTCAACGGTAAACCTGGCTGCCTGTAAATAAGCACGAACATTCGGAACGCTGGTATTAGCAACAGTATTACCACTTGGCAATGAGTTTAAGATAATCGCCCGATTGGAGTTGGTAAAAATCGGTGCAGTATTGGCGACCGGAAGCATGCGATCAGCAATCGGCTCTGGTTCAATGCTGCTGGCGAGGCTGGTGTTTGGACTTGGCCTATTGCTAGCGCCCAAGGTGGCATTCTCTGGATCTTCAACCCAAATGCTGTTGCTCAAGCCCGAATCGTAGTCAATCTCAATTCTTGGTTGATCGATCAGCCGTACTTGGGCAACCCCTGGCTGGTTTTCTAACCAATTGAGTAACTCAAATTGGGCTTCAACAATCGTTAGGCGGCTTTTAAGTTGCTCAAACTGTGCTCCCGCCGCATCCAACGTATCAAAGAACACATCCCATTCAGCATCAGGGCGTTTTGCGACGACCTCAATACCTAGGGTTGCGATCAGCAACGGTTGTCCAAAAACTTGTTGGGATTGAACCACAAGCGATTTTTGACCAGCAGTCGTCCATGTCGTTGTTCCACGGGCAATAAAAACTCCATCATTGGCCAATACATCGCCATTCAGCCCATCATCACGAAACTGAGCGATGGTACGAATGGGGTTGCTCAACGGAATGTGTCAAGCACGGTGAAACAGATGACAACGGAGCAAACGGACGATTAAAGAAGGATTATTCGCGCAATGCCACCGCGATCGACGGATCAGCTGGCCCGACTGGGCGGTTAATCCACACCGC